>JAENYW010000138.1 GCA_016841555.1 Tepidibacillus decaturensis | reverse complement strand
ATGAAACTTTGGGATCCTTAACCAGATTACTTATCTTTGCGGCAGGAAGCTTATGGGTAGTAAAAAACATATTAGTATTACTCAAAGGGAAACCTGCTTCAATTTTTAAAGTAATGAAGCAATTATTTCAGTTGTTAAAGAAATACCATATATTTATAGGTATTATTGCTTTTACAGCAGGAACTAGTCATGGTATCTTCTTTCTGTTAAACATGCCTTTCACAAGTACAGTATATCTAACAGGTATTTTGACACTGATAGGCTTATATTTGGTTGCAATGACAGGCTATCAATATAGCAAAACGAGAAAAAAGACTGCAGGTCTTATTCATTTTATCGTTGTCTTATTCTTAATTACAGCTTTACTATTCCATACTACCTTTCTTGGGTTAATAAGCTTTTAAGCTAATAATTTTCTTCTGTCATCATACATGTTATAATCGTAGATGCTTTGAGAAAAGATAATAATATAATTATATAGAATAAGGAGGATATTTATGACTAAGGAGAATCCAACGGACTTAAAATCCGTCAAGGAGTCAACCTATTTTGTTAAACCTGATTTAAGTGAAGCTAAAAAAAGAGGGAAAAGTACTGTTCAAGTAATTCCCTTTGAAAAGTTACCTGAAGGAATGCAACAGATAGGCAAAGGAAAATATTATTTACTAAAAACATATGGATGTCAGATGAATTCCCGTGATTCTGAGACAATGGCAGGAATTTTAGAAACGATGGGATACCAAGTTACAGATGAAGAAAAAGTGGCAGATATTATTCTGTTTAACACCTGTGCTATTCGTGAAAACGCAGAGGATAAGGTATTTGGCGGATTAGGTCGATTGAAGCATTTAAAATTGGAAAAGCCTGAGCTTATCTTAGGGGTAGCTGGCTGTATGCCCCAAGAAGAGAAGGTAGTGAATAAAATTTTAAAGTCCTATCAGCATGTGGATATGATCTTTGGAACGCATAACATTCATCGACTTCCCCATCTTTTAAAGGATGCTATGTTTAATAAAGAAATGGTGATAGAGGTATGGTCTAAAGAAGGTGACGTTGTTGAAGAAATGCCAGTACAGCGAGAAAACGGACTAAAAGCATTTGTGAATATTATGTATGGCTGTGATAAATTTTGCACCTATTGTATCGTACCCTATACAAGGGGAAAGGAACGGAGTAGAAGACCTGAAGATGTTATTGCTGAAGTGAAGGAATTAGCAAAGCTAGGCTACAAGGAAGTAACATTATTAGGGCAAAATGTGAATGCGTATGGAAAGGACTTAGAAATTGATTATGGATTCGGAGATTTATTAGAAGCATTAAGAAATGTAGCTATTCCCCGTATTCGCTTTACAACAAGTCATCCTAAAGATTTTGATGATCATTTAATTGAAGTGTTAACTAAGAAGGGGAATTTGGTGGAGCATATTCATCTACCATTCCAATCTGGAAATACGGTTATATTGAAAAAAATGGCTAGGAAATATACAAGGGAAGAGTATTTACAGTTAGTGAGTAGAATTAAAAAGGCTATTCCTGATGTCGTTTTAACTACGGATATAATTGTTGGCTTCCCTGGAGAAACAGAAGAGCAATTTCTAGATACCTTATCTTTAGTGGCGGAGGTTGGCTTTGATTCAGCCTATACTTTTATCTACTCACCACGTGAAGGAACTCCCGCTGCAAAAATGGAAGATAGTGTGCCTGATGAGATAAAAAAAGATAGACTGCAACGATTACATGAGCTACAAAACCGGATAAGTCGTGAGAAAAACGAAGCGTTACAGGGAAAAGTTGTAGAAGTATTGGTAGAGGGTGAGAGTAAGAATAATGCGGAAGTTCTTTCTGGTCGAACAAGAACAAATAAATTAATTAACTTTAGGGGAGATAAACAGTTAATTGGAACCTTTGTTTATGTTCGAATTACTGACCCTAAAACATGGACATTACGAGGAGAAGTAATGGAAAACCCCGAGGAGGATAAAGTCCATGCCTTCAATTGATCAGGAGCGAATATTGGCTCAAGCAAAAAAATTAGCTGAAACGATTGCTGAACAGGAAGAGGTTCAATTATTTCAACAAGCGGAGCGTCAAATCCTGTATCATAGAAGGGTTCAAGAATTGATTAGAATGATTAAAATGAAGCAACAGGAATTGGTAAATGCCAAGCATATTAAAAAGCCTAATTATATCAAACAAATAGAGGATGAGCTTGATATATTAAATCAAGAATTGCATGCTATTCCTTTGGTTCATCAATTTCAACAGTCACAGGATGAAGTGAACGAAACCTTTCAATTGATTATTCAAATAATAAAGAAACAGATTAGCAAGCATATTCCGGTAGAAAAGGGGAATATCTAATCCCTTCAACTAAATAGCTTATTATTAATAAAAGTAGCCTACAATTTTTTTGTAGGTTTTTTTTATGTTTTTTTCACCATAGTCAAACGCCCTGCATAATATTAATTGAGAATCGATTGAGGAGGGTACAGGTAATGTTCCATTCAGATAAAGACCTGCAGTGTAGAAATATCATCACAAAAGCGGTATGTGGTAAGGGACGGAAGTTTTCCAATGCAACTCATACGATAACATTGCCAAATAAGCCATCAAATATTTTAGGTAGCTGGGCAATCAATCATTCTTTTGAAGCAGAAAAAGTTGGCGATGTTATCGAAGTAATTGGTACCTATGATCTTGACTTATGGTATTCATATGCAAATAATACGAAAACTGCTGTAGCAACAGAAACAATTTCTTATGCAGAACAAATTCCCCTTTCTTATCTAGATCATAATTGTGTAAAAACAAACCTAGTAATTAATGCAACAGCTGAAGGACCCACATGCACAGACGCTAAAATTTCATCCGGCGGCAACTCGGTTATTGTTGAAGTAGAAAAAGAATACGTTGTAGAAGTAATTGGTGAAACAAAAGTATGTGTTGTGATTTGTAATGATAGCTGCGACGATGATGAAAAAGGATTCTTACTCGAGGAAGAGGATATTGATTCGTCAGACACGGAAGATCTAGACCCATCATTTATCATTGATGATCTTGAGTAAAGAAGGTTATACAAGAGGGGAGTAATCCTCTCTCTTTTTTTTTACCAAGGAATGAATTGAAATTCCTAATCACTATAACACATCATGTTGAATAAGATGAATTTGGAAATCTAAGAGAGTCGGGGGATAAATTATGTCGTTGACGACGTATGATGTAAATCCTTTAGACAATAAAAATAAGTTCCTTGAAAATCCTTATGTTTTAAATAAAGCTGCCAAAAAAATAGGTAGTACAAATGATCTTATTGTACAATTGCAGCAGCTAAAGCTTCATGGTGTTAGAACTCCTTTGATTTCAAACAACCAAAAAATAAGGTATCGTGATATCTATCTAGTACCTGTATTTCAGCAAAGGGTTTTGGGTTACTTTAAGGCCAAAAAAAATCAAGGTAAAAGCTGGACGAATCAATCGATATTGCAAAATAAGAATAGCAATACCTTTGTACAATTAAATAAATTAGTGTCAAATAGAGAAGAAAAAAGAGTCATAAATCAAGCGATTAGGGCAGTATATGCATTAAATTTAGATTATGCTGTTGTGAAAATTGGGATTTCAACAGGCGCCAAACCATGGGTTCTCCATGTAAATGCGAAATATGATGCTAATGATGCAATCTCTCGGCTCATCGATCTTGCAGTTCAAGAATTTATAACAGACTGGGATAATATAGCTAAAACCTGGAAAAAAGAAGTAGTAATAGGTGCAGATCCTGAATTTATCTTACAAGATATGGATGGGAAACTTGTATTAGCTTCGAATTTTTTACCTATAAAAGGACTAATTGGCTGTGATCAAATCTGGACCAATCGAGATCGAAACCAGCGTCCACTTGCTGAGCTTAGACCTATTCCCGCAGATAATGTACGAGATTTTATTATAAATCTGTATAAAGGCATGCAGATTGGAAGTAGAAAAATAACAAATAGAAATCTGAAATGGCTTGCAGGTGCAATGCCGATGAAGGGTTATCCCCTTGGAGGCCATATTCATTTTAGTAAGGTTCGGTTAAACTCATTTTTATTAAGAGCATTAGATAATTATTTAACACTCCCGATCACTCTTTTTGAAGACAAAAACGGAATCACACGCAGACCTAAGTATGGTTTTTTGGGAGATTATAGAAAACAATTTCATGGTGGCTTTGAATATCGTACAATACCAAGCTGGCTTGTTTCTCCTACTATTACAAAAGGGGTTATCGCCTTATCTAAGCTAATCGCTGAAAATTATATTTATTTATATCAAAATCCCTTAGAGGATATCTTTGTGCAAAAGGCGTATTACGAAGGAAATAAGGAGCTGTTGAAACCAATTGTTCAAGAGCTATGGAAGGAATTAAAGCAATTAAAGGATTTTCATTTATACGAAAAATATTTGCTACCATTAGAAAGGTTATTGTCTCAAGGATATACTTGGAATGAACAAATTGATTTTAGAAAGGCTTGGCTGATTCCTCCTTTTCATAAAGGGTGAATCATAATTTAGTTAAATTCTGATTATTTTCCATCAGTCTGGCTCGCCATTTGGCGGGTTTTCTTATGTAAGATATAATGATAAAATGAATAGTTGATATATTATCAAGGTTACTAGTATACTTTTTCTAAATGGTAATGGGGATAGTTAAAAAGTAAATAGAAGACAAAGGAGATTTTTTAATATGGATTATCATGCATTTAAGGATGTTATTCTGGGGCGGAGGTGTGTACGTAAATATACGGATCAGGATGTTTCAACGGAAGAAATAGAAGAAATTATTGATTGTGCTAGATATGCACCGAGTGATACAAACTCACAAACATGGGAATTTATTGTAATAAAAAATAGAGATAAAATAAAAGAAATTGAGCAAATAACCTGGGACGCATTGTATGAGAAAGCAGATGAAGCTAAATCGAAGGGCTTTGAAAAGGAATCAAAGCTACTTACTCGTTCCTTTGGTCCCTATGCTACAGCATTTTCCAATGCTCCTGCATTAATTATATGCTTGGCTACTCCATATCAATCAAAATTCCGCGAGAAAATTTTCGAACCGATTCAATTGGTTCCAAATCATGTTTGGGAAGAAGAAGGAATGAAAAGTAGTAGCTTAGCTACCCAAAATATGATGCTAGCAGCACACGTGAGAGGCTTAGGAAGCTGTCCGATGACTGGACCTGTCCTTTTGGCAGCAGATAAATTAAAAGATACTCTTCAAATTGAATCTGAGAAAAAGATAAATATGGTTATTGCACTTGGATATCCGCAAGAAACCCCCAAAAAACTTCCGCGTAAGGAATTAAGTGATATTGTTCGCTACATTTTTTAATATGGTATAATATTTTTATGTAATCTTATTGCTAATGGAGGAAGATGATGGCTAATTATACGCCGATGATTAACCAATATTTACAGATTAAATCTAATTATCAAGATGCCTTCTTGTTCTTTCGTTTAGGTGATTTTTACGAAATGTTCTTTGATGACGCAGAATTAGCATCCAAATTGTTAGAAATTACACTAACAGCTAGAGATGGAGGGAATACGCAGAAGATACCTATGTGTGGTGTCCCCTATCATTCTGCTGAAGCATATATATCAAGGCTCATCGAAAATGGATATAAAGTGGCAGTATGTGAGCAGGTGGAAGACCCAAAGGTAGCAAAAGGTGTTGTGAAGCGTGAGGTAGTTCGTGTTATTACACCAGGAACGGTGATGGAGGGTAAAAAACTAGAGTCAAAGACGAATAACTATATTGCATCGCTTACATATAATCAGGATAGATTTGGATTATCTTTATCGGATGTATCGACCGGTGAATTCTATGCAACAGAGATAATAGGAAACATCGACCAAATGCTAACTGAGCTTAATCAATATCAACCCTCTGAAATAATTCTTACAAAAGAAATATATGAAAAACATGTAGCTGATTTTAAGCATATCTCAACCACACTTTCCGTTGTTAAAGACTTGTCAATTGGTGAGAACAGAAAGCTTGTTGCGGATCAATTTAATCATGTAGATATAGATCAAATGGCAGAAACGATACTATCTAGTGTAGGACAGCTACTTCGGTATTTAAACAATACACAGCAGAAAAAGCTCCATCATTTTAATCAGCTTCGAATCTACGAAACAAATCAATATATGGTGCTAGATGTCTTTTCTAAGCGAAACCTTGAGCTAGTTAAAACAACAAGAGATCAAGTAAAAAAAGGATCGTTATTATGGATGCTAGATCATACAGAAACAGCGATGGGAAGTAGACTACTTAGAAGATGGTTAGAGAAGCCATTACTATCTAAAGAGATAATTGAAAAACGCTTTGATGGGGTAGAAGCATTAGTAGAGGATATTATTTTACTAGAAGATCTTAAACAGGAATTAAAACAGATGTATGATATAGAGCGTATCATTTCTAAAGTGGTATTTGGGAATGCAACGCCTAAAGATCTCTATGCATTACGGGGAAGCTTAGAGAAGGTGCCAAACATTGTTCAAGTAATAAAAGCTAGCAAAGCGGAAGCCATACAGGCATTTGTTGAGGAGATAGATGTTTGTCAAGATATTGCCACGTTCATTAAACAGTCTATCCAGGATGATCCTCCTATTTCTAGTAAGGATGGTAGTGTTATTAAACGGGACTATGATCAGAAGCTTGATGAATACTACACTGCCAGTAAAGAAGGTAAACATTGGCTAAGGCAGTTAGAGCAAAGGGAGAGAGAAACGACTGGTATAAAATCCTTGAAGGTAGGCTTTAATAAAGTATTTGGCTATTATATTGAGGTGACAAAATCTAATTTATCTCAGGTTCCTAACGAGCGTTATATAAGAAAACAAACATTAGCTAATGCAGAAAGATATTTTACAGAGGAATTGAAAGAGAAAGAAACGCTTATATTAGATGCGGAAGAAAAGATGCTAGATTTAGAGTATCAGCTTTTTGTGGGTATTCGTGAGCATATAGGAGATCAAACAGATCGATTACAGCTTCTTGCACAAAAAATTGCCAATATCGATGTACTTATTGCCTTTGCATCGGTAAGTGTAGCATATAATTATGTGCGACCAGCTTTAAATCTTGAAGGAAGGATTATCGTTAAGGATGGACGACATCCTGTGATCGAAGCGGTTCAAGACAGACAAGCTTTTATGCCTAATGATGTAGTGATGAATCAGGATAGCCAACAAATCCTAATGATTACAGGTCCTAATATGGCAGGGAAAAGCACGTATATGAGGCAGATCGCAATTACAGTGATTATGGCCCAGATAGGATGTTTTGTTCCTGCAAGCAGCGCAGATATAGCTATTATTGATCGTATTTTTACAAGAATAGGTGCTGGAGATGATTTAACAAGTGGTCAAAGTACCTTTATGGTTGAAATGATGGAAACAAAGCAGGCTATTACACAAGCAACCCAAAATAGTCTCATTCTATTAGATGAAATAGGTCGGGGTACCTCTACCTATGATGGGATGGCGTTAGCACAAGCAATCCTACAATATATCCATGAGCATGTCAAAGCAAAAACACTATTTTCTACGCATTATCATGAGTTGACCAGCTTGGAAAGTCACTATGCTCGAATGGAAAACATTCATGTGAATGTAACAGAAAAGGACGGCAAGGTAATCTTCCTACATAAAATTGAGAAGGGAAGAGCGGATAAAAGCTATGGGATACATGTTGCTGAATTGGCAGGAATACCGGAAGGAATAATTCAAGATGCCAAGGTTATTCTTAAGGAGTTAGAAGCAAAAGCATTCGATAAGAATGAAGAACAAATTCAATTTGACTTATTTGAAGCCTCTCAAGAAAAACAAGTGGTAAGGAAAGAGAATAAAGAGGACAAGCTATATAAAAGCATTGCTAATCAAATTGATTCTCTTGATTTAATCAATATGACGCCAATGGAAGGATTTAACATCCTTTTTGACATACAAAAACGATTAAGGAAGTGATTGCAGTGGGAAAAATTCGCGTGTTAGAAACCCATATTGCCAATCAAATAGCAGCTGGAGAGGTAGTGGAGCGCCCTGCTTCTATTGTGAAAGAATTATTGGAAAATAGTATTGATGCAGGGAGTACAAAGATAGATATTCACATCAAGGATGGTGGGTTTACTTCTATTCAAATAAAGGATAATGGCGAAGGCATGGATGAAGAGGATGCGAATAAAGCATTCTTAAGACACGCAACAAGTAAATTACAATCAGAGCGGGATCTTT
>JAENYW010000137.1 GCA_016841555.1 Tepidibacillus decaturensis | reverse complement strand
ATGATAGCGGGACCCTGCTCTGTGGAAAGTGAAGAACAGGTAGAAAAAGTTGCTAAGGAATTAGCTGAACAAGGAGTAAAGCTGATTCGTGGTGGTGCCTTTAAGCCGAGAACATCACCCTATGATTTTCAAGGTCTTGGTTGGGAAGGACTAAGAATTTTACGAAGTGTCGCAGATCGTTATGGATTAAAGGTTGTTAGTGAGATTGTAAGTCCAGCAGATATTGAAACAGCAGAAGCGTATGTGGATGTGATTCAGATAGGCTCCAGAAATATGCATAATTTCGACTTGTTAAAAGCAGCAGGTCAGGCGAAAACTCCTGTGCTATTAAAGCGTGGTTTTGCAGCGACGATTGAAGAGTTTCTATTTGCAGCAGAGTATATTGTATCAAGTGGAAACACACAGGTTATTCTCGTAGAAAGAGGAATTCGTACCTATGAAAAAGCAACGAGGAATACATTAGATATTTTAGCTGTGCCCATTTTAAAGCAAGAAAGTCATTTGCCTGTCTTAGTAGACATTAGTCATTCAGCAGGGAGAAGGGATATTGCGATTCCTACAGCAAAAGCAGGTCTTGCAGCAGGTGCTGACGGTGTGATGGTAGAGGTTCATCCCGATCCAGATGTTGCTTTATCCGATGCCAATCAGCAATTAAATTTGAATCAGTTTAGGAAGCTGATGGAGGAGCTAAGAGTAGCTAATTATTTTGCTACAACGATGGTCATAAAATAAGGCATTTCAATTAACGTAAGCAGCGAATGTGGATAAGCATTCGTTGTTTTTTTCTTTTTAGTGGCTTTATCAAGTGATTTATCTTCGGATTCCACAATATATGTACTTCAAAACTCCATCTGAATTATCCTCGCTTTATAAAAAAGCGTAATAATTTAATCCTTTGAAAGGAAAAGAAGGTATTCATACAGAATACAAAAGTAGGAATAAATACCTATAGGATGTTTTAATTGAAGCGGGGGATTTAAATGAAGATAAATTTCCTACAGTATGTAAAAAAAGTTGGAATCATCATAATTATCTATTTTGTCATAGATAAAATAGGATTATCACTAGCCGTTAAATATGGTTTATCGTCTATATCTCCTGTTTCTGGCTTGGCATTAGGTGCTACTTTAATATATGGATATCGTATTTGGCCTGGGATATTGTTGGGATCTATGTTGGCTGTATTATTATCGGGATATCCATTGTATATAGTGATTCTTATCGCTACAGGAAATGTGTTGGGGGCACTTGTGGGAGCTTTTTTACTAAAAAGATATCTAGGATCCTATTATTTTTTCGAACGACCTATGGATATTCTATTGTTTACAGCTATCGCTGGCTTTGTTAGTCCTATGGTTAGTGCTACCATTGGCGTTGGAGGTTTGTTTCTTGGGGGTGCCCTTCCTTCATCTGTTTTAATCTATGAGTGGTTTTTATGGTGGTTAAGTCATTCCACTGGTATCATTTTAATAACACCATTAATAGTAAGCAATGATTATCAAAAACAAAATGTATGTAAGAGTAAACAGTATATTGAATATGTATTACTAATGGTACTATTAGCTATCACTAGTCATCTTATTTTTAGTGGGTTGCTAATGGGTACAATGGATAAATCTTTAAGCTATAAATATTTGCTATTACCTTTTTATTTTTGGTTAATATTTCGTTTCTGGCAAAGAGAAATTGCCGTAGCAACTATTATGGTTTACCTTATTGGTCTATGGAATACTTTTGATTTATCGGATATACAGACTGCTTCCATCACGAAAGAATTATTAATATCCTTAAATATTTTTATTAGCTTTGTAATGGTAGTAGCACTTTTTTTTAAAACGATTATTCATGAACGTAAGCAAATGATAGAGGATATGGCACGTTTAGAAAGACTGCATTTAATAGGGGAAATGGCAGCAAGTATCGCGCATGAAATAAGAAATCCGATGACTACCGTGCGTGGCTTCTTGCAAATGATATCAAAGAAAGAGAATGATAATAATGGGATTTTTTATCGTACAATGATTGATGAACTTGATAGGGCTAACTCCATTATTACAGAATACCTATTACTAGCAAAAAATAAAAGTATTGAACTGAAAATGAAAAATATCAATAAAGTAATACGTTCGTTATATCCCTTGATGATGGCAGATGCAATAAATACGAATAAAACGGTCGAAATAAATTTAAAAAAAGTTCCAGATATATTATTAGATGAAAAAGAGATTCGCCAATTAATATTAAATATTGTTAAAAATGGGTTAGAAGCGATGGATTCAGGTGGAGAATTATCAATAAGTACATTATTAGAAAGGAATAAGCTTATTCTATCTATAACAGATAATGGAGAAGGAATCCCAAAAAATATAATAAAGAAGTTAGGTACCCCTTTTTTTACTACAAAGGAACATGGAACTGGATTAGGTCTTGCGGTTAGTTATAGTATTGCTGAAAGGCATAAGGCTAAAATAAATATCGAAAGTCACTTGCAAGGAACGACATTTCATATAATATTTCCATTAACAGAGGATAATGGAAGATAACGATCCCTCGAAAAATTAATGATAGCTTCATTACATTCCCCGTATCGTTACAGCAGCTATTTCCCTTCAATAGAACAACCCTAGAAGCTTCTCTAGGAAATGCTCATATATAACATTCCAATAAGCCAAGAAAATGAAATATATTTGAAAAAAATAAAGGATTTTTAAATAATTTGTCGAAGAAAATATAGATAAGTATTAGGAAGTTTTCTAAAATAATTCTTATTGATTATTGTTTCCCATTCTTAGAAATTGATATAATACGTTATAAAGTAGACTTCCATCATATGATGATGGTTAGTCGCCAATGTAGGAGTCTTATCGACATTTAGAACCGGATAAAATGAAATGAACGGAGAGAGTGCTATGCCAATTACGATTTATGATGTTGCACGAGAAGCTGGTGTGTCGATGGCAACAGTTTCCCGAGTCGTCAATGGAAATCCTAATGTTAAACCGGCAACAAGAAAAAAGGTATTGGAAACAATTGAAAGATTAGGGTATCGCCCTAATGCAGTCGCGCGTGGACTAGCTAGCAAAAAAACGACGACAGTGGGAGTGGTAATCCCCGATATAGCGAATGCTTTTTTTGCTGAAGTGGTTAGAGGCATTGAAGATATAGCTAGTATGTATCATTATAATATTATTTTATCTAATTCAGATAAAAAAACAGAGAAAGAGCTCTCTTTAATTAATACCTTATTGGAAAAGCAGGTAGATGGTATGCTGTTTATGGGTGGAGAAGTCACAGAAGAACATCTTCATATTTTCAAAACGGCAGCGGTTCCTATTGTGTTAGCAGCAACTAAGGATGAACAGAACATGTTTCCTTCAGTAGATATTAATCATCAAGAAGCAGCAAAGGATGCGGTACAAGCTTTTATTGAAGCAGGTCATCAAAAAATTGCCATGATATCTGGACCATTAACAGATCCTTTAACAGGCTATGCAAGATATCAAGGATATAAGGAAGCGCTTGAATCAGCTAATATTTCCTTTGATGATAACTATATTCGAATAGGTGACTATCATTATGATTCTGGAATGGATGCAATGAGACACTTTTTATCGTTAAAGGGAAAACCAACAGCTGTTTTTGCAGCCAGTGATGAAATGGCAGTAGGAGCAATTCATGAAATACAAGATCAAGGATATCTTGTTCCTGATGATGTGGAGGTTAGAGGCTTTGATAATGTTCCGATATCTTCCATGGTACGACCATTATTATCTACAGTAGCACAGCCTCAATATGACATTGGAGCAGTAGCAATGAGGTTTTTAACAAAGCATATGAATAAAGAGAAGATTAGTGAACAGACAGTTGTTTTACAGCATCAGCTTATGAATCGGAAATCAACAAAGTAGTTTAGTGCGGAGTCTTTCTTTATAGACAATAATGTTTAATGGGAGAGAGTTATGAAAAAATATGACTTATTAACAATTATTGGTATGTTCGGTGGAAGCATATTAGTTTCTATTGCAATAGTAGTAGCTGGGAGCTTAACTGGAGCTAAAATATTTTTTAGTGTTTCTTCCGTTATTACGGTTGTAGGAGGACTTATTGCTTCCTTATTGGTCAATTTTAAAATCATTGAGCTTAAAAAAACAGTATCATCAATAAAAAGCATTTTTTTTATTGATGAGCAGGATATGGAGAAGATTGTTGAGCAATTTGTTGAACTTTCCAATTTAGCTAGACGTGAAGGGCTATTATCGTTGGATAATCAGTTGGAGGAAATAGAGGATCCTTTTATTAAAAAAGGTATTTTACTTACTGTGGATGGACTAGAGGCAGAGGTAATTAAAGAAATTCTAAATGCAGAGATTTTAGCGATAGAAGAAGAACAGAAAATAGGAAAAAAAGTAGTAGAGAAAGCTGGAGAAATGGCACCTGCTTGGGGGATGATTGGGACATTAATTGGTCTAATTCTCATGCTACAAAATCTCAATGATCCTGCTACGTTAGGTCCTTCTATGGCATTAGCCTTAATTACCACCTTTTACGGCGCTATTTTAGCTAATCTGTTTTTTATTCCAATGTCTGGTAAAATAGCTAATCGTACGGATAATGAAGTATATATTAAGCAAATTATGATTGAAGGGATATTGGGAGTACAGTCTGGACAGAATCCTAAACTATTAAGAGACAAGCTCGATGTATTTGTTAATAAAGAGAAGAAGAAGACTAAAGAAGATGCGGATGCATCATCTGCGGTAAATGAAGAGGTGGCTTATGAATGATTAAGAAAAAAGAGGATGAAGCTCCTAAAGGGGCTCCAGCTTGGATGACGACCTTTTCTGATTTAATGACGCTTATTTTAGTTTTTTTTATTCTTCTATTTTCATTTTCTGAAATTGATGCAAATAAATTTAGGATGATAGCCGACTCCTTTCGAGGGGTATTTGATAATGAAGTATCAATGATACCTTATGAAGAACAGCCTTCAAGTCCTATTGAGAATTTGAAAGATCCAGTAGATTTTAAGGTTGAAAATGATAAGAAAAAGGAAGACGAAACATTAGATGAACTGCTGATGAAGATCAAGGAGTATCTTCGTGAACATGAATTGGAAGGTGTTATTCTCGCTTCTAGAGAAGAACGAGGGGTTGAACTCGTTCTGCAGGAAAATGTGTTATTCGATTCAGGAAGGGCTAATATTAAGCATGCAGCAGAGCCATTTCTGAAAGAAGTAGCTGGTTTGATTAAAAGCTTGCCAAATATGATCGAGGTTGAAGGACATACGGATAGTCAAAGGATTATTCAACCTTCACCATATAAAACCAATTGGAATTTATCTGGTGATCGTGCAGCGAATGTGAGCAACTATTTTGTTGAACGTCATGCTTTTCCAAGTAATCGATTTAAAATAGCTGGATATGCAGATACGCAATCTGTTGCTTCGAACTCAACGGAGGAAGGAAGATTACGGAATAGGCGTGTAGTGATTGTTATTTTAGATAATGAATTGGATGAGGAACACTGACCCTCTAAGGAGGAATAGGCTTGAAGATAGGAATTATTGGAGCAATGGATGAGGAAATTGCACTTTACAAGCAGGGAATGGGCGAATTTGTCACTTTCCAAAAAGCAGGAATAACCTTCTATGAGGGGATAATGAACGGAAAGTCCGTAGTATTAAGTAAGTCTGGTGTAGGTAAGGTGAATGCTAGTGTTTGTACACAAGTTTTAATAGATCATTTTGATGTTAGTCAAGTTATTTTTACAGGAGTAGCTGGTGCTTTGAATCCAGCTTTAGATATTGGGGATATAGTGATATCTAAGGCCGCTCAACAGCATGATATCGATGCTTCAGCGTTAGGCTTTGAAAAGGGAACGATTCCGTTTGCAGAAAGGTCCATTTTTGACGCAGATGATACCTTAATTGAATTGGCACGAAAAACAAGTGAAGAGGTAACCGATGGAAAAGCGATGATAGGTCTTATTTTATCTGGTGATCAATTTATTGCTGGGGGAACACAGGCAAAGGAATTATATGAAAGGTTTAACGGGTATTGTACAGAGATGGAAGGGGCAGCAGTAGCGCAAGTATGTCATATGAATAACATTCCTTATGTCATTATACGTTCTATGTCAGATAAAGCAGATGGATCGGCTCATATAAATTTTGCAGAATTTACTCAACTTGCTGCGCAAAGAAGCTATCAGATTGTGAATAATATGTTAGATAGGATAGAATAAAAAAACACCTCATATTGATGAGGCGTTTTTTTAATAGTTTCAAGTGAATGAAGCTTATTCTCCAGATGCTAAATGGACATGTAAGATTTCAGATGGCATAGAATTACCTTGTTGATTGACTGCTATAATATGATAATAAGCATCATTTATTGGTACAGCATGATGAGTAAAACTTGCTTTTTCTGTTGACCCAATAAATTTAAAATTGGCCTCTTCTGCATCCTTATAATAAACATTGTAAGATGTTACATGATCTTTAAATGGATTTTCACTCCAAGAGAGAACAACACTTAAGCCTGTATCACTAATTGCTACGCGTAAATTTGTTGGTTGACTAGGTACTGTGGCTTCTGCAGGATCTTCTGTATCCGATTCACCAGGCAGGTTACCTTCCTCGCTGTTAGGTAATTCTCCATTATCATTAGGGTTTTCTTCTGACGAAGGATTATTTTCTCCATCTTCTTCTTCTCTGTTTGGTAACTCAAAAAATTGATTGACGTATCCAAGATATTCAGTACGCTCCGATTCATGACCATCTACATCAACAGCCGTTATATAGTAAACATATAGTTTAGATGAATCAACTTGATCTGTATAAGAATATCTTTGAGGCTCTAAATTTGTTTGTAGAATAGATGCTATTTTAGTAAATCCTATTCCAAAGGATGCGCGATAAATTCGATAGCCTATAACATTATCTTCCATCACTTTATCCCAAGAAAGAATGTTTTGTGATCCTTGTAAATTAATAATTGGACTAGTAGGTATACTTGGCGGTTTACCAGTTGAGACCCTTGGATCTATTTCTCTTGGTAATTCTTTTTCAGAATCAACTGGTGGATCTTTTTTATTTTTAGGTAATTCATAGGGTTCCCTTTTGTAGAAAATGCCAGTTTCCACTAAATCCTCAGGTGTTTCCTGTTTTGCAAGATAACGTTCCTTCTTATATCTAACGATGTTTGCTTTCTCTAATGAATCATCTACCTCAGTTGGAATGAACCTTTTATTAAACCAGTCAGTGACTACATAGCCAGTTTCCTTTGACAGTTCAGAAGGAAGTTTACCTGAAGTACTGGACACTTCCATACGAACAAGTCCATCTGGACGTTGAAAAACAGCATCCTTAGGTGATAATTCTGTATTAGCTTCTGTAATCTCTGTAAATAGTCTACCCCAGGTTTTTTTTGCAATTAAACCGTCTGCTAATTTATGTGGATAATCATATCCTACCCAAACACTAAGTGTAATCTCAGGAGTATAGCCTACAAACCATAAATCCTTAGAGGAGTTTGTCGTTCCTGTTTTCCCTGCTACGTCACGATCATAGCCAACATACTGTCGAATGGTTTTTGCAGTTCCATCAGATATAACTGTTCGTAGCATGTCAGTCATTAAATAAGCAGTTTGTTCACTAAAAACTACCTGTGGTTGTGGTTTATGCTTATAGACTACATTACCATCATTATCCACAATTTTATCGATGAGAAATGCATCAATGTAGGTTCCCCCATTGGCAAAGGTTGTATAGGCATTCGCCATTTGTTCTGGAGAAGTTTCTAATGACCCAATAGCTGGGGTTAAACCGGCCTGTAAAAAGAATGTTTTATCAACATCAAAGCCTAGTTTTTCATAGAAGTTATATCCTTCTTCTTGTCCAACCATTTTATAGACCTTGACAGCTGGAATGTTATAGGACCAATTTAAGGCCTGTCTTGCAGTAAGAAGTCCATTATATTTATGATTCCAGTTATCGGGCTCCCATTTATCACCTAGGGGAATATCATCGATTGCTGTAGCTGGTTGAATTTTTCCTAATTCAAGTGCGGGTCCATAGTCTAAAAGTGGCTTAATGGATGAACCAGATTGTCTATTAGTTGTACCTCTAAAATTAGAATGATTTACCTGATTAATATCAAAATCTCTTCCACCGACAAATCCTAATATCGCTCCTGTTTTATTCTGAATAAGAGTTGCTCCAACCTCTTCTAGAGCATCTGCTATCTCTTTCTTTTCCCCATTAGTAAGTTTAAAGGTGTAATCAATTGGCTTGTTAAAATTCTCAGAGTTTTTCGCTACATCATTCATTGAGGAATAAATGTCTTT
>JAENYW010000136.1 GCA_016841555.1 Tepidibacillus decaturensis | reverse complement strand
CATTGATGGATTATACGATTCAAATCCTCGCCAAAATCCACATGCTGTCAGATTTAAGCAGATTGATAGCATTACTTCTGAAATAGAAAAAGTAGCTGGAGTAGCTGGTTCAGCTATTGGAACAGGTGGAATGCGATCAAAAATAACTGCTGCTAAGCTAGCCTTATCTCTTGGCGTTCATGTATTTATTGGAGCATTAGAACAGGGAGAACCAATAAGGAATATCCTTTTTGGAGAAGGAAAAGGAACGTATTTTGGACATCACCAATTAAATATGCTAAAAGTAAAAAAACAGTGGATTGCTTTTCATTCTGAGGCAAGCGGCAAAATTATGATCGATCAAGGTGCGGAATATGCTTTAACACAAAAAGGAAAAAGCTTATTGCCTATAGGAGTGCTTGAAATAAATGGACATTTTTTATCGGGTCAGGTTATTGAAGTGATTTCTACCGATGGGTGCATCCTAGGTAAAGGGGTTAGTAATTATTCTTCATCCCAATTAGGGAAAGTAATTGGATGCTCATTAGAAGAGGCAAAGCGCAAGCTAAATATCCAACGTGAAGAGGTAATCCACCAGAATGAATGGGTTACCCTACAAGCTAAAAAGGATGAGGGGGTATTCGTATGATGGAGCTGGAAATAAAAGCAAAAAAAGCAAAGGAAGTAGCACGAAAACTAGGAGTTATTGATACTAAGCTAAAGAATAAAGCGCTTATAAATATCTCTGAACAATTAGTGCAGCAAGCAGATTATGTGATAAAAGAAAATAAGCGAGATTTGGAAAAAGGAAGGGAGTTAGGAACCAGTCAAGCCTTACTAGATCGTTTGCTATTAACGAAAGAAAGAATTGAAGATATGGCTGAAGGTTTAAGGCTGTTAGTAGAACTACCTGATCCTATTGGGGAAACAATAGACGTTTGGGAGCGTCCAAACGGATTAAAAATCAATAAAATGCGCGTACCTCTTGGGGTTATTGGGATGATTTATGAAGCTCGTCCAAATGTAACAATTGATGCTGCTGGATTAGCATTAAAAACAGGAAATGCAGTCGTTTTAAGAGGTAGCTCTTCTGCTCTTCATTCGAATAAGGCATTAGTACATGTTATTCAAGATGCTTTAGAACAACTAAATATCTCCAAGGATAGCGTTCAACTGATTGAAGATACAAATAGAGAGACCGTGGAGAAAATGCTAAAATTAAATGACTATCTTGATGTTGTTATTCCGCGTGGAGGTGCACAATTCATTCAATATGTGGTAAATAACGCTACCGTACCGGTTTTAGAAACAGGCGCAGGAAACTGCCATGTATATGTTGACAAAGCTGCTGATATTGAAATGGCAAAACAGATAACAATCAATGCTAAAACACATCGACCATCAGTATGTAATGCAGCAGAAACATTATTAGTTCAGAAGGACTGGGCTTCAGATTACTTACCTGAATTAATAAAAGCACTCAGGGAGAAAAATGTTGAATGTCGTGGCTGTGAGAGAACACTTTCACTTGTACCAGATATTATAAAAGCAACTCCAGTGGACTGGGAAACAGAGTATCTTGATTATATCATTGCTATAAAAATAGTGGAAAATATTGATGAAGCAATTGAACATATCAACCGATACGGTACAAAGCATTCAGAAGTAATCGTTACGAATGACAAAAAGAATGCAGAACGCTTTTTACAGCTAATCGATGCAGCAGTTGTTTATCATAATGCCTCTACACGTTTTACAGATGGGTATGAATTCGGATTTGGAGCAGAAATTGGGATAAGTACACAAAAGCTTCACGCAAGAGGTCCAATGGGCTTACCAGCTCTAACGTCATATAAATACATCATCTACGGGAATGGACAAATTCGTTAAGGAGGAATATAAATGATATCAAACAACAGGATTTGTTTCTTGGGTTCAGGGTCGATAGCAGAAGCGATGATAGCAGGAATGCTTGCTAAAAAGCTTTTACATGCAGATAATATAACGGTTATCAATCGAAGTAATAAGGAAAGATTATACCATCTAATTAACAAATATAATGTAAATTCAACGGAGAATAAAGTGAAGGCTATAAATGAGGCAGATATTCTTATCTTAGCCATGAAACCAAAGGATATAGGGGAGAGCTTAATTGAAATACGTCCATTTATTCATCAAAAACAATTAATCATCTCTGTTGTTGCAGGCGTTACCACAGGCTATATCACTGAATTACTTCAACAGAATGTCCCTATAGTCCGTGCTATGCCAAATACTTCTTCTATGGTTGGGCTTTCAGCTACAGCGATGTCTCTTGGTGAATATGCGTCAGCTAAAAATGATCGTACAGCTCAAACAATCCTAGAAGCAATCGGCACAGTTACGATAGTTGAAGAGAAACAACTAGATGCCGTAACAGGATTATCTGGAAGCGGACCAGCATATATCTATTACCTCATGGAAGCAATGGAGGAAGCTGCAGTTCAATTAGGAATGGATAAGCATATAGCAAGAGAACTAATTATTCAAACCATCCTTGGGGCTGGACACATGTTAAAGGAAACAGGTGAAGATCCCTCTGTACTCCGTGAAAAGGTAACAAGTCCTGGAGGAACAACTATGGCAGGAATAGAAACAATGAAAAATTTTCAATTTCAAGAAGCATTAATCCAGGGAATAAAGCGTGCAACAGAACGCTCAAAAGAATTAGGAAAGCAATTCATTGAGATCTCTTCATAACAAAATAATCAATATATTATAATATATTTTCATTTCAAAAGAATACGATAGTAAATGAACGGTAATCGCTTATATTGACGTAATTGAACGGTTTCAATCTAAAAAAGAAAAATATATGATGCTGATAATAGGGGAAAATTATCATCTGTATTTTTTTTTAGATTATTTCGCAAACGTTTGCAGTAAATAAAAGGGGGTTTTTGAAAAGTTGCGATAGAAATACATAGAACAATGTTTGTAGTTTGTATAACTTAATTGTTTATTCACTAGGAGGATATGATGAAAGAAACAAGTATAGCAATTCACCCAGGAAAGAAATCAACCATTCAAAACGATTCTTTTTATGATATTGGGAACTTCGTTAGCTATTCGAAAAAGGAAGACGGTCTTTCTTTTATTTGTGAACAAGGAAATGTTCACTTAGCTTATTATCGTGAGGACATTGTGAGGGTTACGATGAACCCAAATGAAACGCCAAGTAGGAAAAGTACATTTGCAGTCGTTATCGATCCAATACAAGTTCGATTAGCTATCATAGAAAAAGAAGATATGATAAGCATAACAAGTAGTAAAGTAACGGTAGCTATTCAAAAAAAACCATTTCGTATTCGTTTTTATGACGAAAAGGATAGACTGATTGTTGGAGAAACACTAAAAGGTATGGGATACAACAATAAAAACGAAGTTATTTGCTTTAAAGAGATGGATGATAATGATCACTTTTATGGCTTTGGTGAAAAAACAGGCTTCTTAGATAAACGTAATGAGAAATTAGTGATGTGGAATTCTGATGTATACGCACCACATAACCCTGAAACAAATGAGTTATATCAGTCTATTCCTTACTTCCTATCCTTGCGGAACGGGATGACCTATGGTATTTATTTCGATAATTCATTTAAAAGTATCTTTGACTTAAAAACGGAGGAAAATACCTATTCCTTTTATGCCGAAGGTGGTCAGCTAGATTATTATTTTATGGCAGGTCCACATCCAAAGCAGGTACTTGAACAATATACCGCTTTAACTGGCCGTATGCCAATACCTCCAAAATGGGCATTAGGATATCAGCAGTCTAGATATAGCTATGAGACAGAGGAAGAGGTTCGTCAACTAGCTTCTACCTTTATCGAAAAAAATATCCCTATTGATGTTATCTATCTAGATATCCATTATATGAATGAATATCGCGTATTCACCTTTGACAAAAATAGTTTTCCTACTGTTGAGAAAATGATAAAGGATTTAAAGCAAATTGGTATTCGTGTTGTTCCAATTGTTGATCCTGGAGTGAAGGAGGACCCTGAATATTCCATTTACCAAGAAGGAATATATAAAAAGTATTTTTGTAGCTTCTTAGAGGGTAATCTGTTTTATGGTGATGTTTGGCCAGGAAACAGTGCATTCCCTGATTTTACGAATACAAAGGTAAGAGAGTGGTGGGGAGAAAAGCATCAGTATTATACAGACATGGGTATAGAAGGCATATGGAATGATATGAATGAGCCTGCAGTATTTAACGAAAGCAAAACGATGGATATTAAGGTCATCCATGATAATGATGGTGATCCACGTACCCATAAAGAGATGCATAATTTATATGGAATGATGATGGGGGAAGCTACCTATCACGGAATGAAAAAATTATTGAATGGGAAAAGACCATTCCTATTAACCCGTTCAGGCTTTGCTGGAATACAACGCTACTCGGCTGTTTGGACAGGTGACAATCGAAGCTTTTGGGAGCATTTATCCATGGCTATTCCAATGTTAATGAACCTAGGCATATCTGGAGTACCTTTTATCGGTACGGATGTAGGAGGCTTTGCTCATGATACAACAGGAGAACTACTGACACGTTGGACACAGCTAGGAGCATTTACTCCATATTTCCGTAATCACACTTCTTTAGATACTGCAAGACAAGAGCCATGGTCTTATGGTGATAAGTATGAGACAATCATCAAAAAATATATTCAGCTTCGTTATCAGTGGATACCTCATTTCTATACACTCTTTGCAGAAGCACATAAAACGGGGCTGCCAATAATAAGACCTTTATTCTTAGAATATCCAGAAGACAGAAATACATGGAACTTGTCTGACCAATTTATGATTGGTGAAGATGTTATTATCGCACCTATTTTACAGCCAGATACAAAGCATCGTGTTGTCTATTTACCTGAAGGTACTTGGTATGATTATTGGTCAAATAAACCAATTGAAGGTGGAGAGCACATACTGATAAATGCTGATTTAGATACACTACCAATTTTTATTAAAGCCGGCGCAATTATTGCACATGGTCCAATAAAACAATCGACTAAGCAATTAGATGCAGAAATAACCTTTCATCTGTATCCATCAATAAAAGGAAAAATGAGCTATACATTTTATGAGGACGATGGAGAAACATATGCTTACGAGCAAGGCAAGTATTTAGAGAAGAAAATCACTTGTCATTATGATAAACAAGAAGTGCAAATCAACATAGAGGACATCGTAGATAATTACCAGCCAACATGGGAGAAGTTAACTCTAGCAATTCATCATATGAATAATGATATAAACATCCTATTGAATGGAAAGCAAATAAATAAAAACTTGATGCTATATGATGAAAAAGCAAGAATTATCAAGATAGATTTTATTGAATAAATTAATGATTGTTTCAATCGCTATTTCAGAATAAAATAAATTGGTATATATCACAAATAATAGTTGAGGTGATAACATTGGCTGTTACAATTAAAGATGTTGCAAAAATAGCAAAAGTAAATCCATCAACTGTATCTAGAGTAATCGCTGACAGCCCATTAATTAGTGTTAAAACCAAAAAGGTTGTTCGCGAAGTAATGAATCAGTTAGGCTATCACCCAAATATTAATGCCAGAAATTTAGTCAATCAACGTACTCAATCCATTGGGATTGTTATGCCTAGTTCAACTGAAAAAGCATTTCAGAATCCATTTTTTGCAGAAGTAATTCGGGGAATTAGTTCCAGTGCGCATAATAAAAAGTATTCTCTCTTTCTTTCTACAGGTGAAACAGAAGAGGAAATATATGATGGCGTTATTCAAATGGTTCAAGGAAAACGGGTAGATGGTATCATTCTTCTTTATTCACGAATAAATGATCAGATTATGGAATATTTAATAAAACAGAATTTTCCCTTTGCAGTCATAGGAAAGCCTGATAAAAACGCTGATTCTATCTGTTATATTGATAATGATAATATCCAAGCAAGCTTTGAAGTAACCAACTATTTAATAGAATTGGGACACGAGAGGATTGCTTTTATTGGTGGTAACCCTGACTTGATGGTAACAACAGATCGCTTAAATGGATATAAGCATGCTTTAACAGCATCAGGAATCCCTATAAGCAAGGAATATATTGTACATGATGAATATGCAAAGGAAGGTGGGCAAGAAGCAGTTAATGTGCTTTTATCTGCATTAAACCAACCCCCGACTGCTTTAATTGTGGCAGATGATTTGATGGCATTTGGTGTACTAAGCACACTTCATGAAAAGAAAATTAGAGTTCCAGAGGATATATCCATTATCAGCTTTAATAATTTAATGCTTACCGAATTCTCTAGACCACCTTTATCATCAGTAGATATAAACATTTTCCAATTAGGGTTTGAAGCGGTTAACTGTTTAATAGCTTCTGTACAACATCCAAAGAAAGAAGTCAAAAGATTTATTGTTAAGCATCAATTAATTAAAAGAGATTCCTGTCAGTAAAAAACTTGGTGTATGTATGAAGAAAGAGCTTTGAGGGGTTTATGATACTTCAAAGCTTTTTAAATTAAAGATTTAAATGATAAAATAATAGGAGATTGGAGGTGCATAATGGAGGATAAAATAATCATGGGTAATTCTATTGATAACTGGATAGAAAAACATCCAGAATTAAGTCATATTATGCAATACAACCCTGTTTATTGGCAAAATAATCAGGTAATGAAAATATCAGCCATAAAAAACGACCTTCCTCTTCAACTGAGTGATGTAATAGATGCGGAAAAAAGATGGGAACGCTTCGCATCAATAATAAAAAGCCTTTTTCCTGAAATGGAGAATAGACAGGGTATTATTGAATCAGAGCTTATAGAAATAGATAAAATGAAAGTAGCATTAGAAAAGGATTACAACCTAATGCTTTCAGGGAAACTATTTTTAAAATTAGACAGTCATTTGCCTATAGCAGGTTCAATCAAGGCACGAGGTGGCTTTTATGAAGTATTAAAGCATGCAGAAACCCTTGCAATAGAACATAGACTTCTATCGATTGAAGAAGATTATGCCAAATTGGCAAACGAAGAAATGAAGCAATTCTATTCTCAATATGGATTATCGGTAGGTTCAACTGGGAATTTAGGATTAAGTATTGGCATCATTGGAACTGCACTAGGCTTTCAGGTGACGATACATATGTCAGCAGACGCTAAAGAATGGAAAAAGCAGCTATTACGAGATAAAGGAGCGAAAGTAATCGAATATACCTCTGATTATAGTCAAGCGGTTACAGAGGGAAGAAAACAAGCTCTGGCTGATCCAAAAACCTATTTTATCGATGATGAGCAATCGATAGATTTATTTTTAGGATATAGTGTAGCTGCTGTTCGCTTAAAGAAGCAGTTAAAGGAACAACAGATAGAGGTGAATGAAGACCATCCTTTATATGTCTATATTCCTTGTGGAGTAGGAGGGGCTCCAGGCGGTATTTGCTTTGGACTAAAAATGGTATTTGGTGACGTAGCACACTGTATATTTGCTGAGCCTACCCATTCACCTAGCATGTTAATGGGCTTATTAACTGGATTACATCACAACCTCCACATTTCCGATTTTGGACTTGATAATATAACGGAAGCAGACGGGTTAGCAGTGGGTTCTGCCTCTAAATTTGTCGGGAAAATGATGGAGAAGCTTTTAGATGGGGTGTTTACAGTAGATGATGATGATCTTTTTCGCCTGTTAGCTTTATTAAATAAAACCGAGAATATTAAAGTAGAGCCTTCAGCGGCAGCTGGATTCATGGGACCCTTTCAATTGTTGAAAAATAATGCTTTGCAGGAAAATAACACGGTTCATGTCATATGGGCTACAGGAGGCGCATTAGTTCCAGATGCCATTATGCAGGACTTTCTTAAGAAGGGTGAGTCATTAAATAACAAGTAATGAGAACGAACATACATCGAAAAGAATTGTAGTCATCGGACAATCATACAGAGGAACTTTTTATATGTTACTGCAAAAACCTTGTTACTAATAAAATTTATACAAATAGTGTTCTATTTTTTTCAGGATCAAATTGGACTCAAAACAGCTTCAATTCAATAATAAAAATTTATCTTAAGTAACAGGAGATTTAATCGTATATCGAGAAGGGTATTGCCGACGAAAATAAGTAGAGTTCCTCGAAAAAAAAAATAATATATTATAGAACAAGAAGATCACTTTGTCAGTGGTCTTCTTTCTATTACTGAACCGATCTCCTTATTGATAGTTACAATTACCTTTAATGAAGAATACTTTTACGGCTTGGTATCTTCCAAAAAATATTCTAGGTGAAGATTAAAAAACCCGTTAGGAACCAGATGGTTAGGCTTAAATGGTCATAATACGGGCGGCTATAAATATGGTATATAAG
>JAENYW010000135.1 GCA_016841555.1 Tepidibacillus decaturensis | reverse complement strand
TTATGGACAATAAAGGGAAATTAAACCAGTCTGATTCCGCCAAAAAAAAGAAAAAAGCGTTTATTCAATTGGTTAAAAATCTATTTTTCTATTTGTTGTTATCTTTAGGAGCTCTGATTATGATTGTTCCTTTTGTGTGGATGGTTTCTACATCATTAAAAACAAAGGGAGCAACCATGATTCTGCCTCCACAATTTATTCCTGAAGAAATCAGCTTTGCTAATTACAGTAGAGTAGCAGAGGTATTTCCAATAGGGAAATTTTTTATCAATAGTTTATTCGTTGCGGTAGCTTCTACATTAAGTCAATTAATAATCTCTTCTATGGCAGCGTATGCTTTCGCTCGATTAAAGTTTAAAGGACGAGATATGCTATTTCTGATTTATCTCGCAACGATGATGGTTCCTACGCAGGTAACGATGACTCCTCAATTCATCTTAATGAAATACTTAGGATGGATTAATACCTATCAAGGATTAATTTTGCCAGGTATCTTTACAGCCTTTGGGACATTTTTGTTACGGCAATTTTTTTTAACAATACCTAGAGCTTTAGAAGAAGCAGCATTCATTGATGGTGCTAGTCATTTTCGTGTTTATTGGCAAATCATATTGCCTCTTGCTAAACCAGCTTTAGCAACTTTATCTGTATTTTCCTTTATGCAATCGTGGAACAACTTTTTGTGGCCACTAATTATCACTAATCAAAAAGAGATGATGACTTTACCACTTGGGTTATCGTTGCTGCAAGGAAGATGGTCAACAGATTGGAATTTGATGATGGCAGGGGTAGTGATAAGCGTAATACCTGTACTTGCAGTTTATCTGTTTGCACAAAAATACTTTATTCGTGGAATTACTTTAAGTGGTCTGAAAGAGTAGGTGAACATTCAGTCTTTATGGGAGGTGATAGATTTCATAGTACGTGATGATTCGAACTTTTATTAAGGGGTCATTAAATTGAAAAGAAATCGAAGGGAGAGTTTTTTATGAAGAAAGCTTTAGTTTGGTTGTCTATTTTATCTTTAGTTTTCGTTGTTTTCTCTGGATGTAGTTCATCAAAAAGTTTAACTTCAGATGAAAAGCAAGCTGTATCAGAACCTGTTACTATTCACTATTTTACTTTTTCTCCAGGGGAAACCAATGAAAAAGTCTTACAAGCAATGATTAAGGCGTTTGAAGAAAAAAATCCTGACATTAAAGTAGAATATGAAATGGCTTCTTATAATGATTATTTTACAAAATTACAAACACAAATTGCTGGTGGTATTGAACCCGATACCTTTGAGCTCAACTATGAGACTTTTGTAAGTTATGCCTCAAAGGGTGCATTACTTGAATTGGACCAATTAATAAAAGCTGACTCAACGTTTGATCCAAACAGTTTAAATAAACAGGCTTATGAAGCTTTTCAGTATAAAGGTAAACAGTATGGTATGGTTGAAAGTTTTTCAAATGTAGTTTTATTTTACAATAAGGAACTCTTTGATGCGAAAGGCGTGGAATATCCACAAGCCGATTGGACTTGGGAAGATGAACTAGCGGCAGCTCAAGAGCTAACAGATCAAGAAAATGGCATTTGGGGAACCTATTCTCCTATTCAATTCTGGGAATTCTATAAAACAATTGTTCAAAATGGTGGGTCGATCTTTAACGATGATCTATCTAAAGTAACAGTAAACAGTCCAGAGAACGTAGAAACCCTGCAATGGATGGTAGATAAGGTAAATAAATATCATGTTACACCTTCTGTAGAAGAAATGTCTGGGCAAGAAAATGCAGATTTATTCTTAGCTGGGAAAATTGCAATGCTTCGTACGGGAATATGGATGTTTGGAGCTTTTAAAGATGCTCCATTTAACTGGGATATTGCCTTAGAGCCTGGAAATACACAAAAAGCTCATCATTTCTTTGCAAATGGCTTGGCAGTATCCAAAAACACAGAACACCCAGAAGCAGCATGGAAATGGATAGCGTTCATGAGTGCTAGCAAAGAAGCTACCAAAATTCGTGTTGATGCAGCTTGGGAATTACCAGCAGTAACAGATAAGGCGTTATTAGAAACCTATTTACAGCAAAGTTCTCCTGAAAGTCGTGATGTTGTATTTAAAGCTTTAGACACGTTAGTTGTCCCACCAGTTATTGAAAAATGGAGTGAGATGACTGATATGTTTGGTAAAGAATTAGATAAAGTACAATTAGGTGAAAAAACACCTGCAGAGGCACTAGCTGATATAGAAAAGAATCTAACCCCTTTACTTAAATAATTTTGGAATAACAAATAAACCGAAAATAACGATGGAATGGAAAAAGAGAGCGTTAGCTCCCTTTTTCTACTTTCCCATTCAAATTTTTCAAGTTTTAAACGAAGGAGCAGGGATATAGCTATGAAAATTAGATTGGATAATATATATTTACCAACAGGAAATGAACAAATCTCAATCCCTACTCTCCACACAGATGGAAGAATTGAGAATATTAATTTTATCAGCATGAAGCATCGAGGATTAATTGAAATAGTAGGAGAAATGGAACATCATCCATTATTTAGACCAATCCTTCGCGTTAACGGTAATAGCTTTAATGAAAAATTAAATTGGGAAAGGGAATCCTTTTGGCTACCCAAGTTTAGTGCAGAAAAAGAGAATGTTATTTGGTCCGGAGAAATAACAGCCCCAGCAGGGGAACGTGGATTCTATTATTCATTTAAGGTAAGAAATAGAGGAGATCAGAATGTAGCAATTGAAATGGGGATGGAAGGCAGTTGGGCTAAAACCTTACATACCATTAATGAAAGTAAAGAAGTAATTGCTACTCCCAAAGCCTATAAAAGTGATTGGAATAATTCAATTATTTTTGAACTTATCGGAGAGACACCAATATTTGCTTTTGCACCAATAACGGATAAAGAATTGGATATTATTACTTGGCAGCAGGATTCTCAGCATGGAGTCATTAGCTATCAATTATTAAAAAATATCATTTTACAACCTAATGAAGACTTTACCCTTTGTTTTTATTGGGGAATTGGCTTAGAGGAGGTTGGAGCAGCAACCTCTGCAAAGGAAATGCTTCGCAAAGGATACAATACATTGAAGCAAACAACGTTAAAGTGGCTAAATCAAAGAACATTAACTACAGGAGATAAAAAGCTTGATGAAGTGATGAATCTCAATCTATTTTTTAATTTTTTCTTTGCTACAGGCAAAACGTTAGATACAGAGGAGGATGTATTAGTTACATCAAGAAGTCCACGCTATTACGTAAGTGCTTCTTATTGGGATAGGGATAGTTTACTATGGAGTTTTCCTTCTATTCTAATAACAGATAGAAAAAGGGCACGCAGCATGCTAGATTATGTATTTACCATTCAAAAAAGGAATATTGGCATTCATAGCCGATATATAGATGGAACTGTATTAGAACCGGGGTTTGAATTGGATGAATTATGTGCTCCGATTGTTGCTTTAGATAGGTATTTAGCCTATACCGATGACTGGGATTATATGAAAGAAGCCCATGTAAAAAAATCACTACAGCATATAGTAGAAATATTGGAGCAGCATCGTCATTCGCAATGGGAATTATATGATACTTTTTTACAGCCAACTGATGATCCAATCGTTTATCCTTATTTAACCTATAATAACGTTCTTGTATGGAAGACATTTGTTGTTTTATCTAACTTTGCTCTCAGAGAAAATAAACAGGATGAAGCGCAGTTTTTTAAACAAAAGGCAGACAACGTTAAAAATGCTATATATAACCATATGGTTGTAGAGGATCGAGGGAAAAAGATATTTGTTTGGTCTGCGGATTTAGAAGGCAATGTTAATATTTATGATGAACCCCCAGGAAGCTTACAGCTGTTCCCTTACTATGGATTCTGTTCTGAAGAGGATATCATTTATAAAAATACACTAGAAGTGATTCGTTCTAAGGAAACCCCCTATGCCTTCAAAGGATGTAGGTTTGAAGAGCTTGGTTGCTATCATGCAGAGCATCCATGGGTTTTGAGTATAGCAAATAGCTTTCTGTCAGGAAGGAAGGAGCATGCTAAGGATTTAGTTCTCCGCACGCCGATGGATGGAGGAATTGCTTGTGAAAGTATTGATGAGCATACGGGTATACCTAGAACTGGGGAGCATTTTGCCACATGTGCTGGTTTTTTAGCCTATTCGATTTATCATGCATATGGAATTGAAAAGATGTAGGGGGATTAATATGCCTAAATATCATGGTATCACAGTTTTAGGAGGAGAATCCATCTCCGCTTTATATGTGTTAAATATCAATTTCGCAAGGTTTGGAGAGATGATAAATGAAGGGAATAACAGAATTATTTCATGTATATCTTGATCAGCTGAATAATCGTTTAGAACTGTCTCAATACCGTTTACAGCAAATCTTGGATGAAATTTATGATAGTGGTAATGTGCCTTCAGCAGCCATATGGCTATGGCTTTTCATGGAGCAAGTAGAGCGAAGTAATAATAAGAAACTTATAGATGAGTATCAGCATAAGCTTGATCATATTATCTCTATCATTGTTAATCAATGGAATCAACCTGCACCGAATATTTGGGGAGAAGATTCAGAGGATATTCATATCTCAAACCTTGGCATCTATTATGGTTCATTACTAGCCGTTAAAAGAATAACAGGAAATGAGGGTATTCAAAAGATTCTTACGGCAATTCGAGATGATGTCTTTGAACAGGGATTGTCCAATGGGATGCTTGTTCGTTCGTCAAAAAGTAAAGAGGTTTCAACGGATTTGTTGTTGAATGTTATGCCTTTTGGACTTTTTTCACCAGAAGATTTAGTTATGGTAGAAGCAGTGAAAGAGATAGAAAATCGTTTAGTGACAAATGAATCGGTCTTTCGTTATCGGGGTGCAGCCTTTGATTCTCCTGTCAGTGCAGTATGGCTGGCTTGGTATTTTGTTGAAAAAGGAGATTTAAAAAAAGCGAAGCATTATCTTAAGATGAGTGAGCAGTTAACGAAAACGACCAATAATGATGAAAAAGAACTGGCTGATGTATTTATCCAAATCGTAAGTTATTATATCAATGAACTATTTGAATCTGATGGGGAAATAAAAATTGTTCACACTCCTTATGGTAATGATAATCCTTATGCTTTTCTTAAAACGGAAAGGATTCCTCGTAATCCTGAAGTGAATCAAGATGTCAAGGTGCTTGCTCAGCTTTGGCCGGAGCAAGATAATGTTCAGGTAGTAGTTAAGGTAGAAACCACCAATCGTCAATTTGAAGTTTTCTGTTCTAGGGTAAAGGATGAGGATGAAGTTGTATGGGAGGCATCACTTGGCTCTTTTGCTTTTGATGAAGAAGTTAATTATCATTTTTTTATTAAGAAAGATGACAAGGTGATTAAAAAGGGAGAGGTGTATACTTTTTTTCCATTGATGTTCAATCATCTTGTTTCTGTTGACAAATATGACATAAAAGAAAATGCGTTTTGGATAGAAGGGAAGGATCAACTAAACCTACATTCCGTTTATCTTGGTATCTTTAATACGAATGAAGGGGTGCAGTTTATCGTTGATTTTAATCAAGATTCTTTTGATACATCTATCCAAGAAAGTAACAGTGTAAAGGACTCTATTTCTGAACTTAGCTATGATAATCAAGAAAAAGCTATCGTTATTCAAACGGATGCTTGGGCTTGTCATATCGAAAAGTCTCCATTTCAGTTAAAAATAGTTCATTCATCTGGCAACAGTCTATTACAAGGCTATGATCAAGCTTACCCAGTTCTTAGATGGCTAGTAAACAAAAAAGGTGACATACAACAAGCTGAATGGAGTTTTAAATCACCTTTGGAGGAAAGATTTTTTGGATTTGGAGAAAGATTTAATCGTTTTGAACAGCGCGGGGAACAATTGGATAGTTATGTATATAATCAATATCGTGATCAAGGAAATCGGACATATATGCCTGTTCCCTTCTATATAAGCTCCTTGGACTATGGACTATTTTTTGAAACAGCCCATTACTCTAAATTTGACCTAGGAAGTCATTTTCAAGATTTATTATCGATAAGTACAAATCTCAGTGCATACAAGTCTTATTTTTCTTTTAGAGTATTTTTTGGAAAGCCTAAAGAAATTTTACAGCAGTATACCAAGATCACCGGTAAACCTGTTCTTCCACCAACATGGGCTTTTGGACCGTGGATGTCGAGTAATAATTGGGATCGAGATTCTATAGTCAGAAAACAGGTGGAGTTAACCAATAACTATAAAATACCTGCTACAGTTTTAGTGGTTGAACAATGGAGTGATGAAACGACCTATTATATTTTTAATGATGCACAGTATAAATTAAAGCCAGGTAATGAATCCTTAAATTATGAAGAATTTCATTTTCCAGAGTGGGGTAGATGGCCCAATCCTAAAGAGTTAACTGAGTATCTGCATGATAATGGACTTAAGTTTATTCTTTGGCAGATTCCTATAGAAAAGTATTTAAATAAACAGCAACACCCACAAAAGGATGAAGATGAAAGAGTGATGATTGAAGCGGGTTATTGTGTGAAGCAACCAGATGGTACTCCCTATCGATTACCAGAAGGATGGTTTAAAGAAAGTATTCTCATGGATTTTTCAAATAGGGAAGGGAAAGAATGGTGGTTTAACAAGCGTAAATATTTACTTGAAATAGGTGTAGATGGATTTAAGACAGATGGTGGTGAATTTGTTTTTGGAAGTGACTTGCAATTTACCGATGGAAGAACAGGAACAGAAATGCGTAATCTGTATCCTAATGAGTACATTGAAGCCTATTATAGATTTGCTACAGATTATCATGGTGCTGATAATGCTTTAACCTTTAGTAGAGCAGGATATACTGGTGCACAGAATTTTCCCGCCCATTGGGCAGGGGATGAACGTTCTACCTTTGATGCGTTTAGACATTCTCTAGTAGCAGGCTTAACCTCTGGGATATCAGGAATTCCGTTTTGGGGATGGGATTTAGCAGGCTTTAATGGAGATATTCCCACTGCTGAATTATTTATCCGATCTGCTCAGATGGCTGCTTTTTGTCCAATTATGCAGTACCATGCAGAAAGTAAAGGCGAATTTAATCAAGACAGAACACCTTGGAACATTGCAGATCGAACTGGAGATAAGTTGGCCTTAGAAGGATATAGATATTTTGCAAATGTAAGAATGAATCTGCTGCCATATATTGTTGACCAAGCAAAAGCAACTAGTAAGATAGGTATTCCTCTTATGAGAGCTTTATTTATCGAATATCCTGATGATGAGCGTACCTATTCTATTTATGATCAATACATGTTTGGCGATTACTTACTTGTTGCACCAATCATAGAAGAAGGTAAAAGGGAGCGTATGGTATATTTCCCACAAGGAACATGGATCGATGTATGGTCGAATGAAATAATGATTGGTCCTGAATACAAGAGAGTAAAAGCCCCTCTTACGCATATTCCTGTCTATGTTAGAAGTGACTCAGCTATCTTGTGTAATTGTGATGACTCACTTCAACTAGGCTCATATGTTGGAAATAACATAGATCACTATCATGTTGCAGTTTTAAGAATTTATCCTGAGCGTGGGATGGAACAAATAATAGATGACCATCTTAATAATAAGTGGATTGTAAAGGTAAAGCTAAAGGATAATGTGTGGCATATAGACGTAGGGGGCTATAAAAAACCTATTATTATGATTCCTGTGAATCTGATAAAACAAGAAGAGATCATCATCAATGGTAAGGAAAAAACACTTGCAGAATGCGGAGTGCAGAATGGTTATTATGTAATAAAGGGAGATAGGTCAGAGGGATAAAAACTCCCTCTGATTCAGCTTGTAGATAAAGTCCAATTTCTGCGTTACTGCCTCAATCTAGGACTCTTACGTATTTCTGTATACGCCGCAATCCCTAGATTTCGTAGCGCCTTGATCTTGGGCTTTCTTTACAAACTGTCATCCTGACGATTTTCTCGTCAGTCTGAATCAGAGGGATAAAAACGCCCTCTGATTTTTTATGTTATCTTGCGTTTTCGATAATCATTAGGTGTGCATCCTTCGAACTTTTTAAAAACCTTGCTGAAATATTTTTCATCTTGATAACCAACCAAATTAGAAATCTCACGGACTCGAAGATCGGAATGTGTAAGAAATTCTCTTGCCTTGCTCATTCGAATGGTTACTACATAATCTGTAATATTCTCATTATACTCTTGTTTGAATTTACGAGAAATATATTCACGACTTAAATAAAAACGCTCTGAAATATGATGCAGCTTAATATCCTGTTGGTAATTCTGTTCTAAAAACTGTTTAATTTCATCTATAATACTTACTTCTTTTTTGTTCTTTTCTTTTTGATAGACTGAAAATATGGAGGTGAATTGTCTGCGTTTT
>JAENYW010000134.1 GCA_016841555.1 Tepidibacillus decaturensis | reverse complement strand
ATTAAATTAGTTATAAAATTAAAGGTAGAGATGAAATAATCACACAGTCTGACGTCCCCTTGTCACGCTTGGAATTACCCATGAATTGCTTTTCCATCTACATCAAGTGCTGCTTCTAGCATTGCTTCAGATAGTGTTGGATGTGGATGAATCGTATGGGCAATTTCCCATGGCGTTGCATCTAGGACTTTTGCCAATGCTGCTTCTGAGATCATATCTGTCACGTGAGGACCAATCATATGAACCCCTAATAAATCACCTGTTTCTTTATCTGCCACTAGCTTAACAAAGCCATCGACATCTCCATGTATCAGCGCTTTCCCTATTCCTCTAAAGTTAAATTTCCCAATTTTTACATCATAGCCTTTTTCTTTTGCTTCTTCCTCCGTTAGTCCAACACTAGCAACCTCTGGATGAGTAAAGGTACATTTAGAGACGGAGAGATAATCCATTGGCTTCGGATTTTTTCCCGCAATATGTTCAACTGCAATAATCCCTTCATGGGAAGCAACGTGAGCAAGTTGTAAGCCACCTATTACATCGCCAATCGCATAGATGTGGGCTTCCTCTGTCTGGTAATTTTCATTGACTTGAATGATACCTTTTTCTACCTTTATCTCTGTATTATCCAAGCCGATATCATTAATAACCGCTTCGCGACCAACAGAAACGAGAACCTTTTCTGCAGAAAGATGAATTTCTTTATCTCCTTTTACAGCATCTAATTCAACATGTCCATCAACGATTTTCACTGTCTCGGAAAGCACCTTCGTGTCCGTATATATCTTCACCTTACGTTTTTTCATTGTTCTTGTTATGTCTTTACTTATATCGGCGTCCTCTAATGGGAGCAAACGAGGTAGGAATTCTACTACGGTAACTTCCACTCCAAAATCATTTAGTAAGGATGCCCATTCCATGCCGATAACTCCACCACCAATAATAATGATTGACTTAGGTAGCTCTGTCATCTCTAATGCATCATCACTTGTCATGATATATTCTCCGTCAATCTCTAACCCAGGAAGAGATTTTGGTCGAGATCCAGTAGCAATTATGACATGCTTACCAGAAATAATTTCACTTTCTCTATCTGGTATTTCCACAGAAATCGTACCACTTAAAGGCGAAAAGATAGAAGGTCCCATGATACGTCCATATCCTTCAATAAGGGTGACATTATTCTTTTTAAAGAGGAATTCTATTCCCTTTGTTAATTGTTCTACTACCTTTCTCTTCCTATCCTGTACTTGAGTAAAATTGAGAGTAATATTTTCAAAGAGAATTCCAAACTCTTCTCCTTCTTTAGCATTTCGATACAATTCGGCACTACGTAAAATCGATTTACTTGGGATACAGCCTCTTTGTAAGCACGTTCCCCCCACTTTATCCTTTTCTACCACAGCTACACTTAATCCTAATTGAGCTGCACGAATTGCTGCTACATACCCACCAGGGCCTGCCCCTAAAAAAACAACATCAAATTGCTGTGCTTCTGACATATTCTATCTTCCTTCCTTTTTCTCACTTATGTCTATTTTACATAAGTGATAGCTACTTTCTCAAGTATAAAAGTTTCTTCAAAGGTGACAAGGGGACGTTTTCGTTTGTCACATTAAAGATGTGACAAACGAAACGTCCCCTTGTCATGTTCTTCTATTTCAATCTTATTGTACAACTAATTCAGCACCTTTTTCTAGGGCTGCTTGGTTGACTGGAATTAGATTGTGTCGTCTTTCTGGAAGCACCTTCTTTAATGATTCGATGACGGATTCTTCAGAAACAGCCTTCGTTAGTGCAATAAATACACCTAGAATGATCGAGTTAGCTACTCTGGATTCTCCTAATTCATTTGCTAATTCAGAAGCAGGCACCTCAATAATTGTTATATCGTCACGGATAGATTTACTATCAATTAACGAGCTATTGACGATTAATACTCCCCCTGGACGAATCATCGGTTCAAATTTTTCAAAGGATGGTTTATTTAATACAATAGCTGCTGTAGGACGAGAAATCACAGGAGAACCAACAGGTTCATCACTGACGATAACGGATGCGTTAGCCGTGCCACCGCGCTGTTCAGGTCCATAGGATGGAAGCCATGAAACATGCTTATCTTCTAGCATTCCTGAATAGGCAATTAATTGCCCCATGGACATTACCCCTTGACCACCAAAACCAGCAATAATAATCTCATGCAACATGATTATTTCCCCTCCTCAACATCTTTATATACACCTAGTTGAAAGACAGGAACCATATTATCTCTAACCCAATGTAAGGATTCTAACGGATCTAGTCCCCAATTGGTAGGACAGGTAGATAATATTTCTACTAAGGAGAAGCCTAGTCCTTTTTTCTGTGTTTCAAATGCTTTGCGTATTGCTTTCTTTGCTTTTATGATATTAGGTACATCATGGGAGGAAACACGCGTAATATAAGCCGCTCCATCTAAGGTTGCTAGCATTTCAGAGATACGAATTGGTGACCCTTGTAGTCCAGCATCCCTTCCGAATGGGGAGGTTGCAGTTTTTTGTCCTAGAAGTGACGTAGGCGCCATTTGACCACCAGTCATCCCATAGATTGCATTATTAACAAATATAACGGTAATATTCTCACCACGCGCAGCAGCATGCACAATTTCCGCCGTACCAATCGATGCTAAGTCTCCATCTCCTTGATAGGTAAAGACGAATCTACCCTCTGGCAACACTCTTTTTAACCCTGTTGCTACCGCTGGCGCTCTACCATGAGCTGCTTGCGTCATATCACAGTTAAAATATTCATAGGAAAGTACAGAACAGCCAACAGATGCGACACCTACGGTATCCTCAAGAATTCCCATTTCCTCCATCACTTCGGCAACAAGACGATGAATAATTCCGTGTGTACAACCTGGACAATAATGGGTGGTTTTATCTCTTAATCCCTTTGTTTTTTCAAATACCAATTCCATTATTGTTCACCCCCAGCCATTTCAATAATTTTTTCTAAAATTTCCTCTTGACCTGGTACCATTCCGCCTGTTCTTCCGTAGAAGAAAACAGGCTTACGACCTTCTACAGCAAGACGAACATCTTCTACCATTTGACCAGCGCTCATTTCAACAGTCAGATATCCCTTCACTCTATCCCTTGTTTCAATAAAAGGTTGTTCCGGAAATGGCCATAATGTGATAGGACGTATCATACCAACTTTAATCCCTTGGTTTCTTGCCTCTTTAATCGCATTTTTTGCAATTCTAGAAACGGTTCCATAAGCGACAATGACATAATCTGCATCATCTAATAAGTAGCTTTCATATCTAACTTCTGCTTCTTTAATTTTTGCGTACTTCGCTTGTAAGTGATTATTGTGCTCTTCTAGCTCTGCTGGATCTAAGAAAAGAGAATTGGTTAACTTTGGTCCTCCATCTCCACGAGTTGCAGTCGTTGCCCAATCCTTAGGAGGAAGCTCTTCGTTTACAACTTCTTTAAATTCAACAGGCTCCATCATCTGACCCAGCATACCATCTCCTAATATATAGACTGGTGTACGATAGCGATCGGCTAGATTAAAGGCATCTCTCATTAAATCCACAATTTCCTGCAGCGTTGCTGGAGCGTAAACAGGGATTTGATAATCTCCATGCCCTCCCCCCTTTGTCGCTTGAAAGTAGTCAGATTGCGCTGGTTGAATACTACCTAATCCAGGACCTCCGCGCATAATATTTACTACAACTGCAGGTAATTCAGAACCAACCAAGTATGAGATTCCTTCCTGCTTTAAGCTTACACCTGGACTGGATGAAGAAGTCATCACTCGAACACCAGCACTTGCAGCACCATAAACCATATTAATCGCTGCTACTTCACTTTCTGCTTGTAGGAATAAACCTCCTACCTCGGGTAAACGTTTTGCCATATATGCTACTAATTCACTTTGTGGTGTAATAGGGTAACTAAAGAGATATTTACAGCCAGCATGTACTGCTGCTTCAGCAATCACTTCATTCCCCTTCATTAAGACTTTTCCCATCTTTCCCTCCCCCTTCATTCCTTATGATGCGGATTTCTTCTTTCTTTCGGGACGATATACACTAATAACTTGATCAGGGCAAATGATAGCACAGGATTGACAGCTAATACATTTATCTTGTTCAAGAACAGTAGCCGGGCGATATCCTTTCCCGTTTAAGTAATCCGCTAACGAAATAATGTTTTTAGGACAAACAGATACACAAAGTCCACAGCCCTTACATACATCCTCATTAAATACAACACGTGGTTCCATGTCTTTCTCCCCCTCTACATGTAAGCCTTACAATAGATAATCATTGACGAAAATCATTCACTCCCAAGGTAATGTCATAAAACGTTGAATATACTTCACATCATGGGTACTAGCAAACTCCTTCGTTTCCTCCAATAGATTATTAGAAATGGTTGTATACAATAGTGGTAAATCTAACTGCTTACTAGCCTGTAAAGCTATTTCATAGCCCTTTTCAATAACTGCTAGAGATGTTTCAAGCCCAAGATTGGTATTGTTGATTAGTCCTGAAACTTTTAGTCGAGATACTCTCTCAATTTGTTTAATCGTTGCTTTCATTCCTTCTACCGTACTTACATAAGGACGATTCGTATTTATAACAAATATCATTTCATAATTTAAGTTTTTTAAATCATTATAGTACTGTCCTAATGCAGTTGCACCATCCTTATCCCCACCCACATCAATAATTAAATGATAGTTAGGATCATGCAGTACACGATTGGTTTCACCAGAAACGATAGGTAAATCTGCTGTTGCTAGCTCACCTTTTGGAGCAATAAGCTCGATCTCCTTCTCTTCAAAATGGGATCGAACCTCTCTAGAACGAAAATAGGGATTAATCACATCTAAATCAGTGATTGCCACTTTATCATGGTTCTCTTTTTCCATCAGACTTAAATTGATCGAAATCTCTGTTTTTCCACTTCCAAAATGTCCAGTAATAATTTTGATTCTAGGGGCGTTAGCCAACATGTACAACCTCCTGAGCATAGATTTTTTCAGTTTCTTCCCCTCGAAGAACCCTTAATCCGCCTTCTGCTAAGGCTTGAAGCTCATTTTCGCCTGGATGAATCTTTATCGGTGCAATCCAATCAATATAGCTTATAATCTTTTCTACGAATGACTTACCATATGCAAGACCACCAGTAAGAATGATTGCATTAATCTTTCATTTTAATACGGCACTATAAGCCCCTATTTCTTTTCCAATCTGATAAGCCATCGCGTCATAGATAAAAGTAGCTTTTTCGTCTCCTTGCTCCATTTTTCTTTCCACTTCTACTGCGTTGTTTGTACCTAAGTAAGCAACAAGGCCACCTTGACCAACAATTTTCTTCCTGATTTCCGTTTCCGTATATTGACCTGATAAGCATAATGAAACAAGATCACCCACCGGTAGAGTACCTGTACGTTCTGGTGAAAAAGGACCATCTCCATCCAGACCATTATTTACATCAACCACTTTTCCTTGTGCATGAGCACCAACTGTAATTCCTCCACCCATATGACATACGACAAAGTTTGCTTCTTCATAGTTTACATCCATTTCCTTTGCGATGCGACGAGCAACGGCTTTTTGATTTAATGCATGAAAACTACTTCTCCGAGTTATATCTGGTATCCCTGTAACTCTTGCCTTTGCTTGAAATTCATCCACAACAACTGGATCGACAATATAGGAAGGAATATTTAATTGATTTGCGATTTCATAAGCAATAATTGCCCCAAGATTAGATGCATGCTCTCCAAATACTGCCTCTCTTAAATCCTGTAGCATATCTTCCCCTATCCGATAAGTTCCTCCAGATATAGGACGAAGCAATCCACCTCTTCCAATAACAGCATTTAATTTTGTCAAATTAATCTCATGTTGTCTAAGGGTTTCTAATATGATATTTTTTCGAAATTCATATTGTTCAATTACTTTGCTGTACTTGAAAATTTCGCTAGTTTCATGCCTCAAGGTCTCTTCAAAAACGGCTTTTTCGTTATCGAAAATCGCTATCTTTGTTGATGTTGATCCTGGATTGATTACCAATAATCGATATACTTGTTTCATTGCCAAACACTCCGTTCTTTATTTAGAAGAAAAATCAGTATCTATGATGTAATGTTGTTAAAGACTAACGATCTAGAATGTTCTTTTCCTTTATAAGAAAATTGCTGCGAACATTACGCATTTGAATAATTCTTTCCTCTGCCATTCGATTAGCAGCTTGGTAAGATGGGATTCTGTCTCTTTCTACGATATCAAATACTCTAATCATATTGTCGTAAATGGTCTCTACCTTTTTCATTGCCCTTTCACGATTATATCCACTTAGTTCATCGGCAACATTGATTAATCCACCAGCATTGATTACATAATCTGGTGCATAAACAATCCCTTTTTCATGTAAAATGTCGCCGTGACGTTCTTCTTTTAATTGATTATTTGCTGCTCCAGCAATAAGCTTTGCTTTTAAATGCGGGATGGTGTCATCATTAATCACTGCCCCTAAGGCATTTGGTGAAAAAATATCACATTCCACACTGTAGATTTCATCTACACTCACTGCTTTAGCACCAAAATCATTTACTGCTCTTCTAACACTTTCTTCATTAATATCAGTAACAATTAGGTTAGCACCTTCTTCATGCAAATGCTTTAACAGAGTATAAGAAACACTACCTACCCCTTGAACCGCTACTGTTTTTCCAGATAGATTATCATCACCAAATGCAACCTTAGCAGCTGCTTTCATACCGCGATATACTCCATAAGCAGTCACTGGTGAAGGATTTCCACTGCTACCAAATGCAGGAGAGATTCCTGTAACATAATCTGTTTCTAAATGTACATAATCCATATCTTGAACCGTTGTCCCTACATCCTCAGCTGTAATATAACGACCATTTAAACTTTGAACATAGCGTCCTAATGAACGGAATAACGCTTCACTCTTATCTTTTCTTGCATCGCCCATAATAACCGTTTTTCCACCACCAAGATTTAAGCCTGCTGCTGCAGCTTTATACGTCATTCCTCTAGCTAAACGAAGCGCATCAACAATTGCATCCTCTTCAGATTTATATGTCCACATACGTGTTCCACCAAGAGCAGGGCCTAATGTTGTATCATGTATTGCAATAATTGCTTTTAAGCCAGCTGCCTTATCATGTGCAAGCACCACTTGTTCATAATCATATTTCTCCAGATACTTAAAAATTTCCATTGTAATTCCTCCTCTAAAATAACTACTATTTTTTATATTTTATCTCTCTATTATTGAGCTGATAAAACAGCTAAAATAATCGAATGTAGCTTTGCTTCATGAGAGTCTGCTCTTGATGTTAATACAATCGGCACCTTAGCACCCTGTATAACTGCCCCTACCTTTGCATTAGCAAAATAGACGATGGATTTATAAAGAGCGTTTCCCACCTCAATATTAGGTACAAGTATAATATCTGCCAATCCCGCCACTTCACTTTTAATTCCTTTATGCTCTGCCGCGTGAATAGAGATAGCATTATCTAATGCTAAAGGACCATCAACAATTGCATTTTTAATTTGCCCTCTTTCAGCCATCTTGGAAAGCAGTGCTGCATCAATGGTTGCCTGCATATTTGGATTCACCGTTTCCACCGCCGCAATCGACGCAACCTTTGGCTGTTGTATTCCTACTGCATGAGCTAAATCTACTGCATTTTGAATAATTTGCACCTTTTGCTCTATCGTAGGAGCGATATTCATTGCTGCATCTGTAAGAAAAATAAATCGATCATAGCCTTCGATTTCAAAGATCGCTACGTGACTTAGCACCCGATTGGTTCGAAGTCCAATCTCCTTATCTAGTACTGCTTTTAAAATGGTTGCTGTAGGGACCAAGCCCTTCATCAAAATCTGTGCATCTCCATTACTTACAGCTTCTACTGCCCTTCTGCTTGCTCTTACTGGGTCAGCTTCATCAGTTATTTGTATGTATTCTAGAGAAAAATCCATCTCTTCTGCATACTGCCTAATCTTTTTTTCTTCTCCAATCAAATGAAAATCTGCTAAACCCAAATTCGATTCTTCTTGAACCGCCTTTAATACTTCTTGATCCTCCGCAGCTGCAACAGCAATCTTTAATTTTTGTTGTTTATTTACTGCTTCAATCATCTCTTTGAAAGTCTTCATTTTATCACCTTCAATCATTGCTTTATCTTACATTCTGTTCTTATCATGCACAATATATTAAATGCAATATCCATGCCAAATTTAAATTGTAAGCGTTTTATACGTTTTATTAAGTTTTTTTATGATTTTGTGCACAAAAAAACCTGCAAAAAAATGCGTATATGCAAGTTTTTGCAGGCATATTATTTCAAGTCTATTGCCTAGCAGTTAATTTACCATTTACAATGTTTTACTCAATCTCATATTTGTCCAATTTATAATACA
>JAENYW010000133.1 GCA_016841555.1 Tepidibacillus decaturensis | reverse complement strand
TATTGGAATCTTTTTATCTGGCTCTCTTGCTGATGGTACGTCTGATGAATATTCAGATATTGATTTTAGGGTAGTGATTGATGACGAACACTTTCAAGAAGTCGCATCTCAACGCTTAACGTTACCAAAGCAATGGGGAGATTTTCTGTTTAATGAGTATTGGCCGAATACAAATTATTGTATTTCACATTATAAGTCATTTTTTAAAGTAGATGTCTTTTATTATCGTGAAGAGGATCTTGTCCCATCTCCATGGTTTAATAAAGGAATAAAAGTAATATTAGATAAACGTGCGATAATTAGTAAGGTCGTTACTGATTCTAAGAATTTATCTTTTATTCCAACAATATTAGAAGTAGAAATATCTATCAGCAAGGGAATTGCTCATGCCCATGAAGTATATCGAAGAATTATGCGTGGAGAACTGATTTATGCAAGAGAGCTGTTAAGTGGATTAAGATTTAGAATGATTGAAGCAGAGGACTTTATACACGATAATACTCCAGAAAGCTTTACACGCTTTGAAAGTAGAGGGTCAGAAAAAATTCTAGAAGTTATTAATAACTCTTACCAAATAGCAGATAAAGAAGAATTATTACAATCATTATTTGAATTAAGCACAACCTATCGTTTACAGATACAACAGCTACACAGTACATATCATTTAAGTCGTATACTTGAAGAGGACTTAATGAGTATCGATGTTCTATTGAGTTTGTTTCTCTAATTTATTGAAATTATATGATAACAGATGGAAGGGATTGAAAGATCGGTTAGAACAACAAATAGAGCAAAATGAGAAGATGATTATACTCTTTCTGAAAAAGAAAATTAATTTACATAATGAAGGGAAATTAAATAATGAACAATAATTTTAGTAGAATTGAACTTGCTAATGTACCTTGTTTATGTATTAAACCAAGTATAGAAGAAGATATGTATCCAACCATATTTTTGTATCATGGTTGGTCATCAAAAAAGGAAAATCAACAACTATTAGCAAGCATTTTATCTCAAAATGGATATCAAGTCATTATTCCAGATGCGATTTATCATGGAGAAAGGAACCGATTAAGATTTGATAATAAAAAAGAATTAGAAGAAAATTTTTGGAAGGTTGTTATTCAATCCGTTAAAGAATCAATGAATATAATTCAAGAAGCAGAAAAGAAAGAAAGGGTTGACCCCTCAAGAATTTGTGTCCTAGGAAGCTCAATGGGTGGATTCAGTGCTGCTGGTATTTTTGCCCATAATCCTAACATTAAATGTCTAGTTAACATTAATGGTTCGTCTGCCTGGGAAAAAGCAGAAGAAATTTTTAGATTAAACGATGGTAGAGAATCAGCTACCGAGGATGAATTAAAAGAAATGCTAGAATATGATCCAATAAGAAAACGCAATCAATTTACTAATCGACCAATATTATTATTACATGGAGATTCAGATTCAATTGTTCCAATTGACAGTCAAAGGTATTTTTATAATGAAATAATTCCATTATATTCGGATAATCCAAATAAATTACAGCTCATAGAAATACCTAGAATGAATCATTATATTAGCATTGGAATGATAGAAGAAATATTGAATTGGCTTAAGGAAAATCTATAAAATTTATCACTCAAAGGAGAAAAATAATGAATACAAGACTTAATGTAGTATTAATATTTTTTTTATTCATCTCAAACATTACTTGGGGATATTTTTACTTCACAGCAGAAACAAAAGAAACTCCAAATAATAACAACGGTGTGCAGATTTATACATTAGAAGGTAGCGGTGATGATTGGAAAGCTACAAACTATAAAATAATAGTCACTCCAGATAAGATTCAGCGAGGACATGCAAAACTCATTTATCTTGGTAATCCTAAGGATATTGAAGAAAGTAATTATTATAATGTTACATTTTATGAGAAAAATCATAAAAATGAACAAACTGGCGTATATTCTAGAACCGACAGTTCAACAGATGCCTCTGTATCAATTTTAGAAAATATAAATCATATTGGTTCAATAACAGGTCCATATTCTTATGACGAAACCTTAAGAACAAGGGACAATTATGATCATTCCACTATTAAAATATCATGGAATGATAGCAACGGAGAATCACATATAGAAACCTTTGATTTGCATATTGTTGACGAAATTATTATTAACGGTGATGAACAGGAATAGGTTATTGTTTTTCACAGTAAGGGGAGGCATTGTATGAAAAAGATAGTAATAATATTTTTGTTTCTTGCATTAATCATTATGGCTAATGGATGTAATGAAGCTTCTGACACCAATGTTTTATACTTTGGGGAAGATGAGGAGTGGTTTGCAACGTATACAATATCTAAAGTAAGGAGCTCTTACTTCGATTCATTATATATTCAATATATTAATGACCGTACAGCCTCAGTCAAAGAACAGACAACAAAAGCAAAAAATATTGGCAAAATTGAATATGAATTAACTATTGGAAATTTGTCAATAAAAAGTAGTTATCCTCAATCTTTAAAGGGAGTAGGGAATTTTCATGTCGCTTCCGAAACAAACGCAGAATTAGTAAATACTAATTTTCCTGACGAGATTACCTTAGAGATAAGTTGGCAGGATAAGAAGGAAAATATCGTTCTTCATAAACAAGATTAATAGTTATCGTCGTTCAATGATTTTAAATGATAGGTTGTGATCTTTATGAAAGTATACATCCTCATCAGATTGATAAGTATGACAAATTTAATCTATAAAGTAGGAGTGATAAAAATGAGTAGAGAACAAAATGTAGAATTAGTAAATAGATGGTTTTTTGAAGTGTTTACGAAAGGAAGTATCGAAGCTTTAGAAGAGATCGCATCAGAGGATCTACAATTACATTCACAAGGAACAGATGAAGGCATGGTTGGGCAGGACAACTTTAAAAATTGGTTACATTGGTATCGAAAAACTTTAGTGATGACGAATGGATAGTACATGATATCATTTCAGAGGGAGATAAAGTAGTAGCTCGTTATACTGGGCAAAGTACATATAAAGGCGGGTTATTTGATATCCCTTCTACTAATCAACAAATCGTAGAAACAGGGATAATTATTTTAAGAATCGAAGACGATAAGATAAAAGAATTATGGAGTGAGATGAGCGATTTACAAGTAATGCAACAGCTTGGAGCATTTCCTAGAAAATAATATAGGAAATCATTGAAAAGGACGGTTCAAATGAAAAAATATTATTATGCATATGGTGATAGATATAAGGAGGTTCATAGTAAGGGCTTATTATGGTTTTCTGAAGAGCCAACTCCTGAATTATTAACTTGGATAGAATTCTATCAAATTCCCATAGGTGAAGAGATTTGTGAAATTGGTTGTGGTGAAGGTAGGGACGCAATCTTTATAAGTAAAAAAGGGTATAGAATAACTGGGATTGACGTTTCTGAGGCAGCTATTTCAAAATGTAAAGAACGTTCTCAAAAAAACAAAGATGATATTAATTGGGTTGTTGGTGACGCGTTATCTATAAATGATACAATCAATAAGAAATTTAAATGGATTTATTCTATAGCTACTTTACATATGCTTGTTGATGATATCGATCGAGCACAATTTTTAAAATCTTTATATGATATGCTTGATTCAAAAGCAAAATTATTGTTGGTTATTATGGGGGATGGAAAAACTGATAAGAAAACTGATATATCTAATGCTTTTAAGCTCCAAGAACGAATCCATGCTCCTACAGGTTTTAAAATGATGGTAGCAGGCACATCATACAGAGGAGTAGACTGGGATTATCATAAACAAGAATTGATCAAAGCAGGCTTTAAAATAGAGAAAGAACTGGATACTTTTAATATGGAATATGGTAACTGCATGACTGTTTACTTGAGTCGAAAATAATTCATATTAAACATCTTTCATGATAATGCATCAGAGATATATGCTATTAAGTAGAATACTATTAAAGAAGGTGAAGCTATATGATAAAGAGATGTATTATGATATTTCCTGATTTCAAAAATAGGTATCTCATTGATCATTTAAGAGAAAAATATGATCCTCTAGCAAAGAATGTAAGGCCACATATTACTTTAGTTTTTCCTTTTGATAGCAACATAGAGAAACATGAACTGGAAGAGCATTTGTTGAATAAATTGAAAGGAATAAAACCTTTTATCTTATCTTTAAAAGGAATTGTAACATCAAGAGAAAACGGGAATTATCTCTTTTTAAATATAGTAGAAGGAAAAGACATAATAATAGATATGCACCAAAAATTATACACAGATATCCTAGAGGGATATCACCCTGATTTTTTAAAAAAAGTTGATTTTTTTCCTCATATGACAGTAGGAAATGTTTCAGATGAAGAAGAATATAAAGAAGCAATAGAAGAAACGAAGCAGTTCAATCATGAATTTCAAACGATAGTGAATACAATAAGTGTCGAAATCATAGACGAAAATGAAGATTCGATTATTGAATTAACGATTCTGTTAGAGGAGTAATGCTCCCTAATCATTAAAGGAGGGGATAGGAATGAAATGCGAAGTCTGTGGAAAATCCACTATGGTGAACTATGGAGACGGCAATACAGTAATATGTCAAGATTGTTCTATATCAGGTGAAGCAAAGGGTAAAATGGAAAAAGAAGAAGAAATATATGAGCCTTTTAACACTCTCTTTAATATTGAATTAAAGCAAAAACAACTACTAATAATAGGGATGATATTAGAGATTGCCGGATATAGTATGTTTTCAATAGGGTTTATTGTCTTTTTGCCTATTTTGAACGATGAAATCTCCTTTAAATATCTGTTTATTAGTGTGCTAGGTTTATTAATAATAGCTTTTACTTATCTCATCCCATATATTATTTCTATTGAAAAAAACCTAAAAAAAGGGATAGTTTTTTTAGAAAAGTATAATAATGAGAAACAAGATGCCTCTTCAGAAAGAGATAAATAAGGATTAGGGTTTCCTCTATAAAAGAAGGCAGAAGGAGGTGTTAGCGTGAAAAAAACAGATTTTACGGAAATAGCAGAAAGATATGATAAGAACCAATATCGACATAATGTAGAAAAAGATGAAGATTTAAACGCATATATTGCTACGATGAATAAAACAGAGTATCACTTGTTAGATTTAGCATGTGGAACAGGAATTTATTTAGAAAAACAGCTTTCTTTTTTTCATAATGAACCAATTACATTTCATGGGTTAGATGCATCTGAGGAAATGTTGGAAAAGGCGAAGGAGAAAGTAGAAAATGTTTCTTTTACTACAGGATTAGCTGAAGACATTCCATACCCTTCTGATACCTTTGATTATATAGTTAATAATTTTGCCTTCCATCACTTTTTGAAAAAGAGCGAAGTATTAGATGAAGTTAATCGTGTGTTGAAAAAAGATGGTGTCTTTAAAATACATAATACCTCTATTCACGATATGAAAAATTGGTGGCTATATCATTACTTCCCATCTGCCTATTTTGAAGATCTAAAAAGATATTGGCCGAAGGATTTAATTTTTCGAGAGCTATTAAAACGAGGCTTTGATGTGAAAATTACAATTGCCTATCAAATGGAAGAGATTAAGTTGAATGATTATTTAATGGATGTAGAGAATAGAGATATTTCGGTTCTTACTTTAATTGACGATAAGGAATATCTTAAGGGCTATGAGCGACTGAAAAATGAACTTACTAATTCCCATGATACAAAAATAGTAAATGATTTTGCAATGATTAATGTTATTGCAAGAAAGCTGTAATATATCGTTAAAAATTGAAATGCTTCATTACATAAGATTAACGAAGGTACTGTCTATCTGTAGCCATAATTATTTTTAATTTCTGTTTTCTTGTTAAGCGTTTTATTTGTATCTCTCTTTTTAATGCACTAGATTTTGTCTCATGCTCTTCCCAATAAACTAATCTTACAGGTAATTTCACTCTTGTTATTTTCGAGGCTTTTCCTTCATTATGATGCTTTAATCTTTTTTCTAAGTCGACAGTGTACCCTGTATAAAGGGTACGATCAGCGCAGTTTAACATATATACATAAAAAATGATAATCACTCCATTTGTCTTTTTCGATAAATAACAATTAATTTTTACGATATCATTAGTTTAATGAATTTTGCAATGATAAAATGCTAACTATTTTGTTAGCATTTTTATTTTTCTCGACAATATACGGCAAATATTTCATAGAGAATATGATATGCTTTGCTATAGCTTAACAGGAGAATTTACAGAAAGGATTATGTTTATGCCATATAATGTAGTAGATCGTAATGGAAATCATTTAGGTATTGTATATCGTTCCTTTAATCAAATAGATAAGGAACATATTTATTTAGTAGCAATTACTCATCAAAAGGTTGAAGCTGTAACGGTTGATAGGTTAACTATAAAGAATGAAGTAGCAGATATGTTAGAATGTAGGACCATGTTTGGAAAAATAAATGAAGATAAGTTAGACAGAAAGTTGGATGACATACTGGAAAATGAATATAAAGATTTTGGATATATCAATAAAGATGACTTTATAAAGCTGCTATTTCTAGAAAGTGGGTTGCTTTTGAAGACATCTGTAATAAAAGACATAGATATAAAAGGGTATATCCTTATGGATATGAAGGAAACAGATTACGATAAGAATCAACTAGTCATCGGTGAGATTGTAGATTATATAGATGAGAAATTACCTGAAGGATATCCGATATATGGGAAAATTGTGCATTATCCTATCATTAAGCAGGATACAATGGGATTTGGCGAAGGGTTTTTATTAGGAGCTGATTTGGCTGATTATGGTGGGAGAAATCATATTCATTACACAAGACTAATTATTAAGTCTGGAAATTATGTGGATAGCTATGAAATCCCAATGCAATTAACTGTGAAAAAGGGAGATAATATTCAGCTGTATATTGATAAGGATGAAATAAAAAGAGTATTTTGTAATGAGACGATTTATGAGTTTTAATTTATTTAGGGTAGATGATTATTATGTCAAATACCTTCATAAGATATGTTGCAAATTAGCCCTCACCAAGAGGGTGTTTTTTTTGTGTAAAAAAAAAGAAAATCTGTATTGATATATTGTATGCAATATATTACAATACTATCAACAGAAAAATGAAAGGAATGAGAAGAATGCCTGTACCAAAGCATTTCAAATCCTCTATTCGTGTTACAGTAAAGGAACGTACATTATCTCAGCTCCAAGAGTGGATTATAGATGGGACTTTAAAGCCTGGAGAAAAATTAAATGATGCTGAATTGGCCGAAGCGTTGGGAGTAAGCAGAACCCCTGTCCGAGAAGCCTTGCAGCTATTAGAGGTTCATGGATTTGTTGAAATGCACCCAGGGAAAGAGACGAGAGTAACCACCATTCAAAAAGAGGACATATTTAAGCTTTATCCTCCTTTAGCGGCATTACAAGCCTTAGCTGCAGAAATTGCTACTTCGATGATTACACCAAAGGAAATAAAGCAACTACGGGAAATAAATACTGCATTTGCGAAAGCGGTAAGTGATAAGCAACCATTTAAAGCAATGGAGATAGATGAGCAGTTTCATAATTTGATTGTTGAGCTTGCAGATAACCCCTATATTGAAGCCTATACGATCACGTTACAAATGCATATCCGTCGTCTTAAGTATGTTTTTTTACAGCAACCAAAAAAGACACTAACTGATATCTCTATTAAGGAACACGAGGCAATCATCGAGGCATTTGAGCGAAATGATAGTAAGTCTGCTGCTGAAATGATGAAGAAAAATTGGCAACGTCCAATGGAAAAGGTTAATGAAATTATATAGCGGGAAGGATGAAGTAGGTATGGAAACATCATCAGTACCTATTCAAACAGTATCTAAAGATAAGCTGTTGAAGAGAAAAACAAGTACATATCTTATGCTAATAGCGACTACAACGTTTTGGGGAAGTGCGTTTGTTACATCTAAGATATCCGTAGGTATGGTGCCACCGTCAGTGGCTGCATTTGTACGCTTTGGCTTAGGAACTATTTTTGCTTTATTGTTATTATTGATTCTGAAAATCAGAGATTCATCTGTTGTTATTACTCCAAAAGGAGCATGGAAAGGTGTTATGCTTTTAGGAGCTGTGGGAGTTGCTTTCTATAATTTTCTTTTCTTTTGGGGATTAACTTTCTCAAGGGCATCAGATGGCGGTATGATTATTCCTACGATAAGTCCAGCTATTACTATGTTATTGGCTGTCATATTTTTGAAAGAAAGGTTTCGATGGCTTCAGTCCGTTGGAATAGGTGTTACGATAATTGGTACGTTTGTCTTCTTTTCATCCCTTGGTCTTGTTGGAATGATAAATATCGAAAGAATTACAGGAGATCTACTTTTTTTATTGTCTGCTGCTAGTTGGTCAATCTATACACTTATCGGAAAGCATATTATGCAAAAGATATCTCCCTTATTAGCGACTGCTTATGCGATGTTATTTGGTTCTATTGTCCTTGGGATATTTGCAATTCCTGATCTTTT
>JAENYW010000132.1 GCA_016841555.1 Tepidibacillus decaturensis | reverse complement strand
AAGAAATCTGTTATCAGCATGGAGCGGTATCGGTTAAAGTAGCAAATGATGAAACAGAACGGCAAGAAATATGGAAAGCAAGAAGAATGGTATCACCAGCTATTACCCAAATGGGACCAACCAAGATATCGGAGGATGCTACTGTTCCAAGGAGTCAAATTCCAGAAATGATGAAGCGATTAAAGGATATTGGCGAAAAGTATCAGCTTAACCTTGTTGTGTTTGGTCATGCAGGGGATGGTAATCTCCATCCAAATATTATTACGGATAAACGGAATATCGAAGAGATGAAAAGGGTAGAAGAAGCAGTAGGAGAAATTTTTGCAACAGCCATTGCATTAGGAGGAACCCTTTCAGGAGAACATGGAATTGGAATATTAAAGGCTCCGTATATGGAAAAGGAGCTTGGTAAAGATGGACTCATGATGTTAAAAAAGATCAAAGACGCTTGGGATCCAAACCATATTATGAATCCAGGTAAAATTTTTCCTGAGTCAGGTCAAAATAGGGTGGTGCTGACTTAAATGAGTTTGTCAGCAGAAAAAAAACAACAAAATAGCAAGAATGATGTAGAAACCTTATATCAGCTTTCCTATGAAGCAACTAATCGATGCGTGCAATGCGGCTATTGTCTTCCTGTTTGCCCAACCTACAAAACCATGGGAAAAGAAACTGCTTCTCCTCGAGGTAGAATTAACCTTGTGAAGCTAGCTTCCGAAGGGAAAATAGATATTGTTGACCACTTATCACAGCCGATTGATTTATGCTTAGGGTGTCGTGCATGTGAAGTGGCTTGTCCAGTAGGTGTGCCCTATGGGCTCATTTTAGATAGTGCGAAGCAAGTGATAGCAAAGGCACAAAAGGTAGATAAAAAACCTTCTATGAAAAAATCAGTGAAGAATATCATCCTCAAGCACCTATTCCCCCATCCTAATCGGTTAAGAGGGATAGGAAATCTGATATGGATCTATCAAAAAAGCGGAGTGTATAAAGCAGTACGTAAAACAAAGATATTAAATAAGCTTTCTGAACCGCTTGCTCAATTAGAAAAGGTACTTCCTATATTGGAATCACCTTCAAAACGCTATCATCCTGGTTCGATCATTCCAGCTAAAGGAGACAGGAAAGGGACAATTGCCTTTTTCCTTGGGTGTATTTCTGATGCTGTTTTACATCGAACCAATCGTCTATCGATTGAGCTGCTTTCTTTAGCAGGCTTAGATGTCATCATTCCAGACAAACAAAAATGCTGTGGAGCACTCCATACTCATCAAGGAATGGATGAGCAGGCAAAAGCATTGGCAAAGGATAATATAGCAGCCTTTGAACAGTCAGAAGCAGAATTTTATGTGAATAATGCTGGAGGCTGCGGTGCCATGCTGAGTGAATATGACAAGCTATTAAAGGATGAAGAGCTATGGGTAGAACGAGCGAAGCAATTTGTGAGAAAATCGAAGGATATTAGTGAGATATTAGTTCAATATGGTCCACTCCCTTTTATAAAAAGCTGGAACGGAATTATTACTTATCAGGATTCCTGTCATCTAAGAAATGTGCAGGGTGTATATAAAGAACCAAGAAAATTGCTACAATCCATTCCAGGTGCAACTTATATTGAGATGGAAGGTAGTGACCAATGCTGTGCATCCGGTGGAATATATAATATTCTTCATTTTAATGAATCAATGAAAATACTAGACAAAAAAATGGATAAGGTGAAGAATACGAAAGCAACTACTATTATTACAGCAAACCCAGGGTGTTTACTTCAGCTACGTGCAGGAGTAGAAAGACATGGTGCTTCACAGGAGATTGATACCCTGCACTTAATTGATATATTAGCAGAAGCTTGTGGAATAGAATGAAAGAAGATTACCTCATTGGAGTATGGAAAAAGTTAATCATTTCCTATATAATATTCGTTGATATATATTATCCTTTTAAGGAGGTAATTGGATGAATAAAGAGAAAGTATCCTTTTTTTCTAAGCTTTTCTATAGTATTGCTAAGTTTGATCAGTATCCTCGCATGATTAAGGAAGGAGTAGGGAAGGCATTTCTTTATTTGTTTTTGTTTAGTCTTATTTTTGGAACGATTAGTGGGGTAATTGTAGGGTATCAGACTAATCAGGGTCTTCAAGCATTTGTAGGAGAAATAGAACAGGGATTGCCAGATTTTACTCTAACCAATGGAGAGCTTCATGTGGAAGGTGAGATGCCTATTGTATTAGAGGAAGATGATACTTTGATGATTATTGATACGACTGGATTAACTTCACCCAGTATCCTAGATGATTATCCAACGGGATTATTGGTTTTTAAAGATAGTGTTATTTATAAAAAAAGTGTCTTCGAAACAAGGCAATATAGATTTAGTGATTTTGGTGATGTTACCTTAACAAAAGCTGATATACTAACCTATTTACCGTTGCTAAAATGGATTGGCGTAATTTTTGGGATTTTCGTATTTCTCTTTTTCTACATAGCGAAAATTATCAATGCGTTTATTCTTACTATTCTAAGCTTTATCTTATCTGCGATTCAAAAAGCGAAGATATCCTTTGCTCAAATGTATAGCATGAGTATTTATGCCCTAACCCTACCAATATTAATTGATGTATTACTTAAATTATTTAATCTTAATTTACGTTGGTATCTATACTATGGAATTGCCTTCGTTTTCATGTGGATGGCAATAAGGGCAATGAATAGGATAACTACGAATCCTGTAGAGGTATTACCTGAAGAATCAGAGTTGAACGATTAATTTTTATATGATAGAGAAAGAAGGCTGTTCCAATTGGAGCAGCCTTCTTAAAATAGTACCATGCTTCCTGTTTGCTTCATATGATTCTCTGCTTTTTTGATGACAAATGCAGAAATATTAATCAGTACTAGCAAAACTACTAATAATACAGTAAAAGAAGGAAGAATCTCTATAAATGTTGCTGCCTCCATTACTAGCATTCGAATAATATGAAGCGTGTAGGTTAAAGGGAAAAACAATGCAAGTCCTTTTGCCCAAATCGGAAAAGCTAGTGGAGGAATTCTTACTCCTGAAAAAATTAACATCGGTTCATCTAAAATGGTATAGAAAAAGCCCGCATCTCGTGAAAAGAGAAAAATAGCATTTAAAAATCCACCCCAAATAACTGCAGAAATGAATAGAATAAAAAAAGCAAATGGGAAGCTCCACCACCCGTCTACCTGAATTCCCTCTACGATAAATAGTATCATTATGACAAAGGTAAAAAACAACCATACACTTTCCAATAAGGATGAGAAGGAACGTCCATAGATTAAAGCTAATCGATGGACAGGAGTTAAGAAAATCATTTCCAAGGTACCTGATTGCCTCTCATACCCCATTTGCCACGCAGATTGTACAAGACTCCAGAAAAAAAGATATGCGAGATATCCTGTAAGCAAAAACAATACAAGGTGGTCTGGGGGGACAAAGCGCGTAATAGGCGAATTATCATTTAATGAGAAGGGCTTAAAGGAATAATAGGATGTAATAAAGCCTATTACTGGCCAGATAAGCAAGGAAAAATAAACTAGCCTGCTATGAAACATGTTACGGTGCTCTTTTTTTAGTTCTGCTAAAAATAGTCTTATCCACCCAATCATCCTATCCTCCTTTCTGCCAAATGAAGAATGGCATCCTCTAGTTTGGGCTGCTCAACGACTAGCTTAAGAACGGTAAGCTGGTGATTGGATAATAAAGCTAGAACAGAGGAGGTAATTTCCTGTTCTGTTTTGATGATAATTTCTATTTCTTCCAAATCAATCGATTGTTTTATTTCCATTTTGGCATGATAGGTCCGTAATAATTTTTCTAATTCCTTTTGTGTTCTATTAGGAAGGGCTGGTACCCAGATATGAAGGCTATTTTCTTTAAAAACCGAAGCTGTCAAACGTTCAGGTGTATCGTGAAGTATAAGACGCCCCTTATCCAGAATATATACTTCATCACAGAGCTCTTCTACTTCATCAATATAGTGACTAGTTAGTAAAACTCCTTTATTTTTTTCCTTAGCCAATGTTTTCACATAGCTTCGTAAATGCTTCGCAATTGGGGCATCCAATCCCAATGTTGGTTCATCGAGAAATAAGTATTTTGGGTCATTAATCAATCCTCTTGCAATCTGTAGTCGCTGCTTCATTCCCTTTGAATATTGCTCGACTGGGGTATCTGCAGCATCCTCCAAACCAACCTCTTTTAATAATAGGTCTATTCGTTGCTTTAGCGTCGCTTCTTTTATTCCATATAGGTTACCAAAGTAATTGAGATTTTCCCTACCTGTTAGCCGCCAATAAAGCATCCTCTCACCACCAGCAATCATATTTACTAATGATTTTACCTTGCGATCATCCTTTACAGCGTCATATCCGTCAACTGTAATGCTTCCGCTATTGGGTTCTAACAAAGTGGTACACATTTTAATGGTAGTTGTTTTCCCTGCTCCATTCATGCCTAGCAGCCCAATGATTTTCCCAGGCTCTATTTGAAAGGAAAGGTCTTCAACGGCCTTCACTTCTTTATATGTAGTTTTCCAAAGCTTCTCCCTAACCTTTGACTGATATACTTTACTTACTCCATCTACAATTAGCATGTGAGATTCCTCCTAGATTAACTAAATATTTTCTCAACAACTATTTTTTCTGTCTTCTTTATTCCTAAGCTTCCTACTATCAAATATAAGAAGGATAGAAAGCTGAGATGTAAAAGTTGGCTCCCACTTGCAGCTAATCCCTGCCCTTCAAGGACACTATGACGAAATGCCTCTAAAGCAGGTGTTAATGGCATCATCCAGCTAAGTGGTGCTACCCATTCAGGTAAATATCCAATAGGAAAGGTAACTCCAGAAACAAATGCCATTGTCACAAACAGGGTGTTTTGCGTGATGTATGTATCGCGAAAATAGAGCATTACACTACCAAGAAGTAGTGCTTGGCTGAAAAATCCGATAACTGCGCAAAACCAAATGAATATTGCACTTAAAAAGTGAATATGTTTAAATTGTAATCCCAAAAGGAAAGCAAAGATTAGGATAATCAAGAATTCCAATAATGTTCGAGTAATCTGTTGTGTTACATTTCCCAAGAAATATCCTTTGCGTGAGGAGGGAGTCAATAGTAATGCTTCCAACGTTCCTTCACGTTGTTCTGTAATTAAAGATCGACTAACGTTCATCAATGTTGATACAGCAAAGGAAAATAAAGCGCCTCCTAAAAAAACATAGGAGAGATAATCATTTGTCCCTGCATAGTTACTAAATCTACTGTCTAATACACCTTCAAATACATATGTATACGTAAAGTAAGCAAATAAAACGGTGTAGATTCCTGATAGAATATGGGAGAGGAAAAAAGACCAAGGATAAGCACGAATCATTGAAATCATGTTGCGATGAAAGGTGGCTTTTGCTGTTTGAAGCATGGGTATCACTCCTTTTGCTTAGGATTTGGATTAGACATGTCTAGAAATTGATGAATCTCAACGGTCAGCATTTCTAAACGTTCAGGTACTCCTTGATAAAAAACATAGTATCCACGACGTTCTCCCCATATGAGTTCCACCTCCTTTAACAGATTAATATGCTTTGTAATAGCAGGTGAACTTATTTGGTGTATATCTGCTAGCTGCTGGATGGAATAGGGATGCTCTAGTAGGCTTTTTAATATGGCTAATCGTTTTGGGTCACTTAATGCCTTCATCATTTTAATAAAATCTAAAGGTATATCTGTAGTAAATGAGGTATCTGGTATTTCAATATGTAATCCGACAGATATACTGTCAGCATACATTCCTAATAGCAAATGGGGAGCAACAAATGTGGATGGATTAACATAGATGTGCTTCAAATCCTTATAAAAGAACTGATAGACTTTCGCTTTTTGAAATTGAACATAGGTTGGATGAATAGTTAATCTAGGGTGGATTTTCTTGATAAAAGCGATAGGGTCTTTTTTTATCTGCTGCTGTCCTTCATGAACTGCTTTAATAATCCATGGTTCAATTCGTCGCTGTTCCTTTTGAAAATAGTTTAGATATTGATATAGAAAATTTAGTAATCTTCTTTTTGTTTTTTTGGGTGTTTTTATCAGTTCGCGAATCTCGGGTTTCATTGATAATGAATCGGTTTTATTACTATTTTTCATCAATGATTGAATGGTAATAGGATCTGATTCATAGCCAATCATGTCTATAATGAATTCTAGATCGCTTAGCTGTTCGATTTTTTCTAATCCTGCTTCGATAGATAGAAGGGCTCTTTCCTCCCAAGGAGGAATCATATCCAAGATATTGAGGTATTCAACGGATAAATTTTTAAAAAAATAACAATCTGCTTTCATTGACTCTGGGAAGCTCATTATCATATTTTCTGCCCATTGAATTCTAGATAAATGATGCTTAGGTTTACTAAGGACATGCAGACTAAGTAAAAACTCCTCTATAGGTCGATATTGAATAATTACATGCTTTTGAAACCAGCTTTCTAGTGATTCCATAATAAAACACCATCCATAAACAAAATTTAATTAACTAAACGGTTAATTAAAAAGTAAAATATCGAAATTTTAGCTATTATAATGGGAGAAATAGAAAATGTCAAATATTAATTGACGAACGTGAGTGAACTTGACGAGGAATTTATTGCGATTATTTTTCACAAAAAAACACAGAGGTATTCGGGTGTTTTTTAAGAGAATTTAGACTAGACATGATATTATAAGTAATAAAGAAGAATAGGTTTGAATTAGGGGGTACACTTTCTTTGATGAAAAAAAAATTTGCATCTATAGATAAAATGAAGAATAGTATCATCATCTTTTTATTGATTTTAATTGCAATTATTAGTTTTTTTTACTATAGAATTCAAACATATGAACAAGTAAAAACCTTTAATAAACCTAGATATCATTTTTATGTGATATCGCCAAGCTCTGTTGACCCGTTTTGGAAGGAAATCAGGCAAGGGATTGAAAAAGCAGCCAAACTGAATAATGTGGCAGTCGAATTTAACAGCCCTAGATTTAATAATCCTGAAGAAGAATTAAAATATCTAGATATTGCTGTAACTTCTAAGGTAGACGGGATTATTAGTCATGTATCACCAGAAGGGAATTTTACGGAAGTTATTAACAGAGCTTACTTAAAAAAAATACCTGTCGTTACCGTAGAAAATGATGATATAGAAAGTAGTAGAGCTGCTTTTGTTGGAACAAATAGCTTCATGCTAGGGAAAGAAGCAGGACGCTTAATGGTCAATGCAACGAATGGGAAAGCAAAAATCGGAATTATTGTAAGTAATGATTATCAGCTTGATGCGGTAAGTGAAAACCTAAAAATAAATGGATTCCTTAGTACTATTAATAATCATCAAGAAATGGAAGTAATCAAAATATTTAGTTCAAGGCTTGGGATATTAAGTGCAGAAGAAATCACTCAAGAGATTTTGAAGGATTATCCTAAAATAAATGCCATATATACAACAAATTCAGTAGATACGCTAGGTTGTTCACAAGTTATTGTTGATAGCAATAAAGTTGGTGCTATTACATTGGTAGGTTATGGTGATACAGAAAATATTTTAAGATATATTGGAAAAGGTATTATTTATGGTACGGTAATGAGTGATCCATATCAGATGGGATATGAAAGTATTGAAGCATTAATAGATATCAAGGAAAAGGAGAATACTTCAACCTTTATCGATACAGGGGTTAAAGTAATCACAATGGAGAATCTTGAAGAATATGAAAATAGTCTATCCAATAGAGTAGAATAGTTGGTGAATGTATGTTTAAAGGATTGCTTCACTTTACAGGAATTCGAAAAAAACTCATCATATATTATTTAATTACAATCATTCTATTTGGATTTACCAGTACTTTTTCCTATTATAATGCCAAATTAATGTTAGCTAAATTTAAAGATATTTTTGTAGACTACATATATTTAAATAATTTAAACAATGAAGTGAGCTTACTTACAATAGAGGTAGAAAAATATTTAACCACAAAATCCTCCGATTCGCTCATAAATTACTATACATATTATAATCATCTACAGGAGAAATCGTTAGAAATATCAAGAGAACCAAGCTATAAAATAGATGAATTGATGTTGAAGGATATTGGATATATGATTGATCATTTACTTGAGGAAAGCGACAGTGCAATTATGGCTAAAAGGGGTAGAATCAGTAGTGAATATATAGCACATTTTAAAAGAACAATTGAAATAAGCGAATATATTAAGTTTTATATTAATAATCTATTAAATATTAAATTACAAAATGAGTCTTCAACTTATCAACTGCTAACAAAAAATGTAGCCGCTATCAGTTATGTCAACTTATTATTAATTATTGGTTCACTATTTATCAATATTTTTCTTGCAATTTTCTTTACTTACCGTTTGACCAAACCAATCATAGAGCTATCCCATTCTGCAAAAAGAATTTCAAAGGGTGACTTTGACATAGAGCCTGTAAAAATAGAAACAAATGACGAGGTTAATGTATT
>JAENYW010000131.1 GCA_016841555.1 Tepidibacillus decaturensis | reverse complement strand
AAATACCATCATAGCAGATAAAGCAAATAATAAGATTTTTTTCATTTTTTTATCCCCCTTTTTTTTGTATACTTCACACCTAATCTGTTAAAAAAATATGTGTAGTATTTTCAAAAAATTTTAACTTCTACAATAGTATAAAAACCAAGATACTATATCCTACTTAAAACTACAATAAAATACTTTCGTAATAATATTTATTCTAATCTTGATGTCATTTCGTTATATAAAGCATGAATAAATTTCCTTAAATTTATTCTCGCAGCACGTACTCCATTTTCTTTATCAAGCTCTCTCATTTTTAAACGAACTTCATTAAAATCAAAGAATTTTGTAGCATAATGTTCAAATTTCGGATGAGCATAATCCGTTAGGCCTAGTGAGGCAAGATTGGTCATTGCTTGATTGACAGTTCGTCTAATTCTTTGTTCAAACGCTTTTAGATCCTTTTCCGTAACTGTTTTTTGTATATTTTGTAATACATCGTGATATATATCCTTTAAGGACAAGTGTTCAGTAAGAAAGGAACGATATTGATCTGAATGGTAAATGTAATCTATAATCTCAATTAAATCACTACTTCCACCTTCCCCTAATATACCTAAATCACCTAATATTTGTTGTGAAATGGAGTGAGTATTCATCGTAGATGTATGCTTTTGTTCCTCCTCTGTTTTTTGTAGATGAGCAAGGCTTTCTCTAATCTTATATAAGGAGCGCTCCATTTTCATCTGTTCCATTACCTTTCGAATAACTGAAGAAACTTCTACTCGATTTATCGGTTTATGGATATAATACTCTATCCCTTCTCTATATGCTTTTGCGACCATCTCCTTATTTTCAATTTGAGATATCATGATAAATTTACCTTTAAAATTTCTTTTCCATAAATTTTGAACCGTTTCAATACCATCTTGATTAGGCATAAGCGAATCAATCAATACAATATCTGGTTGATTACTTGTTATTTCCATCTCAACTCCTATGGCATTTGCTGCTTCCCCAATCACTTCCCCTAAAAATTCTTCGGAGATAATTCTGCTCAATATTTTTCTACTAGCTAAATCATCATCAAGAATAAAATATCTCATCTTCTCACTCCTCACCAGTTAAAGAATTAATAGGGATAATCAATTTAAATACCGTTTTAGACGCTTGAGTTAGCACAGATATTTCTCCATCTAATTTCTTTATCATTGACCAAACATGGGATAATCCAATTCCTGTGGAAGCTCTACCAGATTCATCAAATTTCGTTGTAAATCCAGGCTCATATATTACTTCTTCATCTCCTGGTTGAATGCCAACACCATTATCTATCACTAAAATTTCAACGCCATTTTCTATTTCCTTAACAGTGATGTTAATCAAACCTAGTTCTTCAATCGCCTCAACTGCATTAGCAACCAAATTATTTAATATTACAACTAAGGGGTATACTTTTGTTACCTGTAAATCAAAGAAAATTTCATTTTGAAACGCTATATCCTTTTTCAGCATTCCAGCATATTTAACATTTGCTCGAATAATTAATTCAATCAAATCAGACATTGAAAGCTCAATAAAAACAGTTTCTTGATCAATGATCTTTTTAAGTCCAGCTAATACTCTTTGATTGTCTTTTTTTACTTCATGAACCTCCTGAGCTATCGATAAAGCAGTGGAAGTAATATTCTGTGGAACCTCTTGAAAATTCTTTAAATTCCGATATAGATCATAGCTTTTTGCTGTTACATTTTCAATCTCTACCAATAACTTTTTTAGATAGAATACTTCTACATATAAACCAGAAGTTATCATTTGTACCTGTTCAAATCTTCTTCTTTGTTCAAGGTAAATTGCTTTCATTTGTTTTATGTGCATCATATTAAAAAGCCCTACAACAAAAAAGCTTCTTAATACAGCAATAATAACGACATACTCTAAATTAGCTGGTGTTAGTAAAAAGCTATCTGTTACAGCAGATCGGGTAAGCAGTTCAACAACATTAGCCATCCCATCACCAAAAGCACCTAATACCCCTAAATAGAAGGGTGTATCTAAAAAATACTTTGCTCGTCCAAAATATAAAATAAGGGAAAATACAAAATAATAACCTATAATTGGTCCATGTGTTTGAAAAGAAGCATAAAGGGAGAATAAATCACCAGCTAGAAAATCTAAACCTATACGAAAAAAAGTGACAAATGTACCAGTAATAATCCCTATGTAAGGATAAGACAAAACATCTTTATAAAACAATAAAAAAAAGAAAAATACTGCACTTCCTAAGCCAAAGCGAAAGGAGCTACTAAAGGCTATAAATTTAAATTCTCCTAAAAAGGCAGTAATAAAAATAATCATTAAAATAGCTATAATCTGAGATTGTTTAATCCTATCAACCTTCAAAAGTCTTCCTCCTGACTAGATGTGGGAAGTGAGATTTCTACTGTCATTATAGACTAGTATACCAAAAAAAGAGCACCATAAGTGCTCTCTTCTTTTCAAAAAATTAAGGATATAGACGATTTAATAGTCGTGGGAATGGAATCGTTTCTCGAACATGTTCAAGACCACAGATCCATGCTACGGTTCTTTCCAATCCTAACCCAAAACCGGAATGAGGAACGGTACCATATTTTCTTAAATCCAGATACCACTTATAGGCATCCATTGAAAGTTGATGCTCTTTAAATCGACTTTCCATTAGTGCTGGATCGTCAATTCGTTGGCTACCTCCTATAACCTCCCCATACCCTTCAGGAGCAATTAAGTCAGCACATAAAACGACGTCTGGTCGATTTGGGTCTGGCTTCATATAGAAAGCTTTCAGTACCGTTGGATAATGTGTAATGAACACCGGCTTTTCGTATTTCTCTGCAAGAGCTGTTTCATGTGGGGCTCCGAAGTCCTCACCCCATTTAATATCAAAGCCTTCTCCCTGTAAGAAATCAATTGCCTCGTCATAGGTTACTCTTGGAAAAGGTGCAACTATTTTTTCTAGCTTCGCTGTATCTCTTTCTAATGTATGTAATTCAAGCTCACAATTTTTCAATACGGATTGAATAATATGTGTTACAAATTCCTCTTGAATGCGTAAATTTTCTTCATGTTCAACAAAGGCCATTTCAGGTTCAATCATCCAAAATTCAATTAAATGACGTCTCGTTTTTGATTTTTCAGCTCGAAAGGTTGGACCAAAGGAATAAACCTTACCAAGCGCCATAGCCGCCGCTTCCATATATAGCTGTCCACTTTGTGAAAGATACGCATCTTCATCAAAATATTTAGTATGAAACAAACTCGTTGTTCCTTCAGCCGAAGTAGGTGTTAGAATTGGAGGGTCAACTAATGAAAACCCATTCTGATCTAAGAACTCCTGAATGGCTCGAATAATTTCTGCTCTTATACTTAAAATGGCTCGCTGACGAGGAGTTCTCATCCATAAATGACGCTGATCCATCAGAAAGTCTGTACCATGCTCCTTTTTGGTAATTGGATATTCCTCTGCGATTTGTATTACTTCAAGACCTGTAACCGTTAACTCATAGCCTAATTTTGAACGATTATCTTCACGAACAATTCCCGTTACATAAAATGAGCTTTCTTGTGTTAACTCCTTACTTACATTCCATGTTTCTTCTGACACTTCACTTTTAATCACAACACCTTGCATAAAGCCTGTCCCATCTCTTAGCTGTAGAAATTGAATTTTTCCACTTGAACGCTTATTATGCAGCCATACACCAAGCCTAATTTCCTTTTCAGCGTGTTGAGCTATATTCTTTATCGTTATCAAATCATATCCCCCCAAATATGTAGGTGACAAGGGGACGTTTCGGTTGTCATCATTATGTGGCAACCGAAACGTCCCCTTGTCACTATTATTAAGCTAAGATAAATTCCTTTATTCGTTTGAACCCTTCTTGTATTTGCTCCAAAGAAGTAGCATAAGAAACGCGAATATAATCAGGAGCTCCAAAGCCTGAACCAGGTATTACAGCTACTTTTGCTTCCTCCAATAGTGCTGTAGACCATTCATCCACATCATTATAGTGCTTTGTGCCGCTGTTTAAAGCACTAGATACGTCAATAAAGGAATAAAATGCCCCTTTTGGAGTTATCGCCTTCAATCCAGGTATATCTTGAATCAGTGTCATAACTACTTTTCTTCTTTTATCGAATTCTTCCCTCATTATCTCTAATTCTTCCTGCGAACCGTTTAAAGCTTCAATTGCTCCAACCTGAGCAAAGCTAACAGGATTAGAGGTGCTATGACTTGCTATTCCTGTCATTGCTTTTATTACTTCCGAATCACCAGCTACATAACCGATTCTCCAGCCAGTCATCGAATATGGTTTAGATAATCCGTTTATCACAAAGGTTCTTTTATAGGAATCTTCACTTAAGCTGGCAATACTAACATGCTCCATGCCATCATACACTAACTTCTCATATATCTCATCCGAGATAATGATAATGTCATGCTTCTTACACACTTCTGCTATTTCAGTAAGCTCATCCTTCGTATAGATAGTACCAGTTGGATTGCTTGGTGAATTAAGAATCAAAGCCTTTGTCTTATCCGTTATCGCTTCTTCAAGCTGTTGAGGTGTAATTTTAAAATGATTTTCCTGTTTACCCTCTACATATACAGGTACTGCTTCCGCAAGCTTCACCTGTTCTGGATAGCTTACCCAATATGGTATTGGAATAATTACTTCATCTCCAAGGTTACAAATAGCCTGAAAAAGATTAAATAATGCATGCTTTGCTCCTAATGTTATCATTACCTGATTCAAATCGTATGTAAGTCCATTATCCCTACGAAATTTCTCAATAACAGCTTTTTTTAATTCTGGGATGCCAGCAGCGGCAGTGTATTTTGTAAATCCACTTTTCATGGAATCAATTGCTGCTTCAATGATGTTATTCGGCGTATTGAAATCTGGTTCTCCTGCACCAAAACTAACGATATCAATTCCTTGACTTTTTAATTCCTTGGCTTTAGCTGTAATTGCTAACGTTGGTGACGGTGTTAAGCTTAGTACCCTATTTGCTAATTGCATATTCATTCCTCCTTTTTTCATCCTAGCACAATAACTTTATTTATTCGATTGTACTATTCTTAAGGTGTCCCTTGCAATCATTAGTTCTTCATTTGTAGGAACAATAAGGACCTCGACTTTTGAATCAGACGTACTAATCCTTCTGACTTCCTTCGAACGAGTACGATTCACTTTATCGTCTATTTCAATTCCTAGATACGTGAGATGATCAGCAAGTGCCTTTCTCAAAGTATCTGAATTTTCGCCTACACCTGCTGTAAAGATGATAGCATCAATACCGTCCATAACAGCAATAAATGCCCCTATATATTTCCGTATACGATATTCATACATATCAAAGGCTAATTTTGCTCGACTATCATTATCCATGTTATCTTCAATATCTCTCATATCACTATATCCAGAAACACCAAAAAGTCCACTATGCTTATTTAACATCGACGTTACTTCATTCAGTGTTAAATTTTCCTTACCCATAACAAAAGGGATAATTGCTGGATCTAAGTCTCCACTTCTCGTACCCATCATTAAGCCTTCAAGCGGAGTCATACCCATGCTAGTGTCCACCGATTTCCCTTTATCTATTGCTGCAATACTTGCACCATTTCCAATATGGCAAGAGATAATTTTCAATTCTTCAATAGGTTTATTTAAAAACTGAGCAGCCTTCACACTTACATAGCGATGAGAGGTACCATGGAACCCATATTTCCTAACCTTATGTCTTTTATATAATATCTTTGGAATTGGATACATAAATGCTTTTTGTGGCATGGTTTGATGAAAGGCAGTATCAAAAACAGCAATATTGGGTACTTCAGGTAAAACTGCCTCTACTGCCTCAATCCCTACTAAGTTTGCTGGATTATGTAATGGTGCTAAATCATATACTCCCTTAATAGCCGCTTTTACCTGTTTATCTACAAGTACTGAATCAGCAAAAAACTCTCCCCCATGAACTACTCTATGTCCAACAGCATCTATTTCATTAATATTGGTAAGTACCCCATGTTTAGCATCAACTAATATGTCAAATACTTTTTCAATTGCCGTTGTATGATCAAGAATGGTTGTAACAACTTTTGCTTCATCTCTTCCTGTTGGTTCATGACTCAAAATAGCATTGTCCATTCCTATACGCTCTACCTTACCAGAAGCAATGACAGCTTCATCCTTCATATTAAACAATTGATACTTTAAAGAAGAGCTACCGCAATTTAGCACGAAAATATTCATACGTATCTTCTCCTTGTCTCTCTTTATATTCTTCTATTCAATGCGTTCTCCAGCATCGTTATATTTAAAAAATCCTTCTCCAACTTTTTCACCAATATGTCCTGCTCGTACCATTTTTCTTAAAATTAAGGCTGGTCGATACTTCACATCACCATATTCTCGATATAACCCATCCGTTACTCTTAATACTGCATCTAAGCCCATACGATCAGCCATTTCCAATGGTCCATATGGAAAATCAAAGCCATCCTTCATTGCTAAATCAATATCTTCCGCTGAAGCTACACCCTCTACCACTAAATTCATCGCTTCATTTAGTAAAGGCATCATTAAACGAACAGTTACGTAGCCTGGTGCTTCATACACCTGTATACCTTTTTTCCCTATTTCCACTACAAAATGCTTTGCAATTTCATATGTATCATCTGATGTTTTTAATCCACGAATAATTTGAACCAATTGCCTTTTCACAACAGGATGCGTAAAATTCAAACCAATAAAACGCTCTGGTCGATTTGTAGCTGCAGCAATCTCTGTAATACTCAGTGTCGAAGTATTTGTAGCAAAGATGACATTAGGACGACATATATGATCAATTTCATTAAAAATAGATTTTTTCACTTCTAGAATTTCATCAACCGTTTCAAAAACAAAATCAGCATCTCTAAGTAGCTGCTTGTCTAAAGTAAAACGAATTTTCGATAAAATTACCTTTTTTTCTGATTCTGTTAGCCCCCACTTTTCAATCTCTTTATCTAATAAATGAATAAGATGCTGTCTTGCACGTTCGATGATAGCTTCTTCCTTATCCACTAATATTACTTCTATTCCATGCTCTGCAAGCACTTGCGTTAGGCCTAAACCCATAACACCAGCACCGATTACACCAACTTTACGAATAGGCATCAAACATTCCTCCTCAAATAGTATGATTATTTCTTTTGATAATGTAATTAGACCATCATAATAGTAACATAAAATAACGCTTTGTGTTGCATATTTTATTACAAATTCATGAAACACATTGAAAAAAAAAGCCGAATGATAGCGATTCGGCTTTTAATCATTTGATAGTCCTTTTAACATTTTTCTAAACTCTTGTCCTGTAAGCACTTCTTCCTTCTCAAGATGTTCTAATGCTTTTGCAATTACTTCTTTATTTTTTTGTAACAGTTTTCTTGTATGATCTAACAGAAGGTTAATAATCGCTTTACTTTCTTTATCTATTTTTTCTTTTGAGACATAATTAGTATTTACAATTCCTAATGAAGTTAATCCTGTTTCTATTAATTGGTTGACCAAATGTAAAGCTTTATCAAAATCATTCTTTGATCCAGTACTTCGATGACCGTAAAAAATCTCTTCCGCGACCGACCCACCTAAAGCTATCATTATTTGCTTTTCTATCGAATCCCTTGTATGCAAGTAACGATCTTCTTGAGGATTATGTCTTACATAGCCTAATGCTTGACCTCTTGGTCGTAAAGCAACCTGAGATACTGTTCCAGGATTTACGTTTTCAGCAACAACTGCATGTCCCAATTCATGAATAGCTACTCTTCTTTTTTCCGCTAACGTTGCTTCCTTATCTAATTCTTCCCCCATTAACACCTTATCGATAGCATTAGAAAAATGCTTTGTTGAAATGATTAATTGTGTTTCACGAAAGGCATAAATAGCCGCTTCATTTGCCACGCTTTCTAATTGTGCTCCTGAAAAACCATAGGTTTCACTTGCTAATTGCTCTAAATCAACTTCATCAGCAAGTCTTTTCTTTGTGGTATGAATCTCTAATATCTTCTTTCTTGCTTTTTTATCTGGGAGATCTACGGTAATGTGACGATCAAATCTTCCAGGTCTTAATAATGCAGCATCCAGCATATCTTTCCTATTAGTAGCGGCTATAATCAATATTTTTGGTTTTTCCTGTCCTTTTATTCCGTCCATTTCAGTAAGAAGTTGATTTAAGGTTTGATCATATTCCCGCTGATTTTTCCCCTCTCTTTTTCCACCAATAACATCAATTTCATCAATAAAAATAATCGCACTATCCTTTTTTTGCTTGTTGGCAAGAGATTTTGCTTCAAGAAATAATTGACGAACCCTCTGAGCACCAACACCAACATACATTTCTACAAATTCACTACCAGAAGCCGCAATAAATATAGAATTTGTATAGCTTGCTGAAGCCTTTGCTAGCAATGTTTTTCCTGTTCCCGGAGGCCCCTCTAATAATATTCTTTTAATCGGGCGTATTCCAAATTCATCATACT
>JAENYW010000130.1 GCA_016841555.1 Tepidibacillus decaturensis | reverse complement strand
AAGGAATGTTTAGAAAAACTCTCTTTAAGGTTATCTTTGTCATTATTTTATTTTGCAGCTTGCTTTCGATTCCCGTCTTTGCTGAAGAAGAGATATACCGTATCGCCTATTTGAAACAGTTTTATCCTTTTCAAGAGATGGGTGATACTGGAGCGGAAGGGTTTATTATTGATCTATTAAATGCAATTGCAAAAGAGGAACGAATCAATTTCCTTTATCAACCAATGAGCTTGCATGAGGCGATAATAGCATTAAAAGAAGGAGAGATAGATGCAATTGCAGGCTTGAAATATACAGCTAATCTTGATGAACAGTTTGATTTTTCTGAACCCTTCACAACGGTTTCTCATTGCTTAATCGTAAAAACGGATAATCGTTCAATAGAATCATTAGCGGACTTAGGTGATAGTGTAGTTGGTATTGAGCGAGGGGATGAAGGTTTAAATATTTTACGTGATGTTCGCGATGTTCATCTTATTATTGCCAATAGTCAGGATGAAGCATTTCGGTTACTAAGACTAAACAGAGCGAATGCCTTTTTGGGTAATTCGCTTTTTGCTAAGGCTTATTTACAAAATAATCATATAGAGGACGAATATAAAATTATTGATGATATGATACTTCCTAGTGATTATGCATTAGCAGCATTAGAAGGAAATAAGGACTTATTAACACGTATCAATCAAGGACTAATTAAAGTTAGAGTAAATCAGGAATATCAAAGGCTATATAATAGATGGTTTGGATGGGAAAATAACGAATTAGCTGAACGATTACGTGAAATTATTATCATTCTCATTGTTATCTTGTCTATTATTCTTTCTTATTCCTTTCATACGATTTATTGGAATAAACGATTAAAGCGAGAGATATCTAATCATACAACAGAATTAAAAAGAACAAACGATCTACTTAAGGACAAAATAGAGGAAGAAAAAAAACTTAGAAGTAAATTAGTTTATAAAGAGAAGATGCAAACACTAGGACAGCTAGTTGCAGGGATTGCTCATGAGCTGCGAAATCCGTTAACATCCATTAAAACCTTTGTAGAGCTTATCCCTTTAAAGTTCGATAATGAGCGATTTAGAAAAGAAATTGCGGAGTATGTACCAAAGGAAATCAATCGTTTAAATCTTTTAGTGACAAACCTCCTCGATTATGCCAAGCCGCAGGAGCCCAAAAAAGTTAATGTACAAGTGAAAGAGTGCTTAGCATCTGTTTTAACCCTATTCCAACTGCAATTTCAAAAAAATAGAATAAAATTGCTAACAGATATTGATCCGTCCCATTACGTTTATGCCGACTATAATCAAACGAAGCAAGTAATGATTAATTTACTTTTAAATGCGATGCAAGCGATAGAGAATCAAGGAGAGATAAGGATTAGTGCAAATAGAGTGGAGGATCAAGTTTTTATTATCATAGAAGATACGGGGAAGGGAATTACGGAGGATAAATTACCTTATATCTTTGAGCCTTTTTATACAGACAAAAAAAATGGAACAGGTCTAGGACTATCTTTAAGCTTACAATACTTAAAGGAAAATGAAGGTGATCTATTAATAGAAAGCAGTATTGGAAATGGAACAAAGGCAACGGTAATCCTTCCAAAAGGAGTGGTGGAACATGATTCAAAAGCACCATCTACTAGTCATTGATGACGAAAAAGCAATATGTGCCTCATTAGAATACTTATTTGAAGATCAATTTAATGTCTACACAACCGTTGATCCTAATAAAGGATTAGCTTTAATGAAGAAGTATCCTATTGATGTCGTATTAATGGATCTACGTATAGGGGATCAATCTGGACTTGATTATATTGAACCGATGCTTACCATTAACCCCCAAGCAAAAATCATTATGATGACAGCGTATGGAACAATAGAATCATCACTATCTGCAATCAAAAAGGGTGCACATGCCTATATAGAAAAACCGTTGAATATGGAAGAGCTTAAAATGTTGGTGGATAAAAGTATAGAATATGTAGCGTTATCTAATCGTATTCAAGCGCTTCAGGAGGAGCTTCAAGAAAAATATAGTTACCAAAGAATAATTGGAAAGAGTAAGGAAATAAGAGATTTGTTTGTACTTATTAAAAAGGTTAAGGACATCGATTCTACTATATTAATTTCTGGTGAAAGCGGAACAGGAAAAGAGCTAGTAGCAAAAACAATACATTACAGTGGACAGCGCCACAATCACCCTTTTATTGATATCAATTGTGCAGCGATACCTGAACATTTGTTAGAAAGTGAACTATTCGGATATGAAAAAGGAGCGTTTACAGGAGCAACGCAGGACAAAGTTGGTAAATTTGCTTTAGCAGATAAAGGGACTATTTTTTTAGATGAAATAGGAGAATTACCTTTGTCTTTACAATCAAAATTATTAAGAACGATTCAAGAAAAGGAAATTAACCCTTTAGGCTCTACAGAAAAGATAAAAATAGATACTAGAATTATTGCTGCAACAAACAGGGATTTGAAAAAGGAAGTAGATGCAGGGCGTTTTCGAGAGGATTTATATTATCGATTAAATGTTATTCCTATTACTATTCCACCCTTACGAGAGAGAAGAGAAGATATATCCCAATTAATTCATTATTTTATTGAAAAATACAGTAAGGAGATGGGAAAAGAAATTAGTGGGGTTGAACCTACAGCAATGAAGGTTTTATTGCAATATGTATATCCAGGGAATGTAAGAGAACTATCCAATATTATGGAAAGGGCTGTTGCGCTAAGTATGGGCTTAAAGCTTAAGGTTTCTGATCTTCCACAAGAAATCATTGAAATGACAAATAAAGAGAAGCAAAAGGAGATTCAGATTCATAACATTCATCCAATGGAACATCTGACTATCTCCTTTGGTGAGTCTTTAAAGGAAATAGAAAGAAGGGTTATCTTATTTACATTGGAGCGTTTAAAAGGCCATCGAAAAAAAACTGCAGATATATTAGGAATAAGCGAACGAGGATTAAGGGAAAAAATAAACAAATATAAAAATAAAACAGATGACTAAAAGCGGCAAAAAAATCCGGTTCGGCAAAAAAATCCGTTATTACGATCAAATAAATTCTGAAAATAGCGATTATTATTGTAATTATATCCTTTCTAAAGAATGTTTTTAACCCCTCTATAGCACTGACTTTTCTAAAATGAATAATTTTTCTTATAGCACCAATAAAGATTTGGCACGCATTTTGCATAGATTAAATATATGCAGAGCGTCCTCTTTTATTAAAATTATGCCGTACGATTGAATGAAAACGGTAACATAGAAAGAGGAATCCCCATGTTTCTAAGAGATAAAACGCCACTACAATTGAATAAAGTGTTACTTATTGTTCTTCTTATCCTTTTTCTTTCTGGCTGTCAAACAAATTCAGATGCAGATTTATCAACATACGACCAGAAAAGGGTTATTACCATTGCCACTGGAGGAAATACAGGTCCATATTTTGCGATTGCAGATGAAATGGCTGTTTTGTTTGATAACAACATTTCAGAAATAAGTACTTCTGTTCAATCTACTGGTGGAGGAGTTGAAAACATTCAGCTATTGTTAGAGAAAAATGCTGAATTAGGACTCGTTATGGCAGATACTGCTTCATTAGCGTATGAAGGAAAGCTGGCTATCAGACAGAAAAATGAAAAGGAATTACGTGCTATCGCAGCTCTATACCCGAACTATGTTCACATTATTACACTTAAGAACTCAGAGATAGATTCTGTGGAAGATCTAATTGGAAAAAGGGTAGGAGTTGGTGATGTTGGCTCGGGAACAGAAGTGAATGCGCTTACCATCTTACAAGCTTTCGGGATTAATTACGAGGATATAGAAGAGTACTATCTTTCCTACAAGGAATCAGTGATTGAGCTGAAAAATGGAAAGATTGATGCGGCTTTTTTAACCTCAGGATTACCTAATGCGATGGTTATGGAACTAGTGAAAACCAATGAAGTTACATTTATACCAGTGGCAAAGGAAAAGGTAGAGGAAATAGCAACAGAATTTCCTTATTATTCAGGCGGTTATATTCCAAGGAATACATACTTAAATGATACGAGTATTCCAACAGCAGTCATTACTAATATTCTTCTTACTAGGGAGGATATGGCGGAAGATTTGGTTTATGATATGACCAAGGTAATCTTTCATCATATTGAAAGATTACATCAAGCACATCATGCTGCTGCTGATATTCGATTAGAAACCGCTCAGAAGGGGTTAACGTTACCACTTCATCCTGGCGCGAAAAGGTTTTATGAAGAACAACGGGGAAAATAGCGTTTCTGCACAAAAACTGTAGAAAAGAGGGGTAGTATGAAAAAAACATTACTATTAGTATTAAGTTTCGTATTGATGATGTCTCTAGTAGCTTGTGGAGGAGGAACTGCTTCTGAAGAACCTAAAGAAACAAATCCAGAAGCAACAACAGCTCCTAAACCAGTAAAAATAGTATTTGGTACAGGAGGAACATCGGGAACATATTATCCAATTGGTGGTGCATTAAAAACAGTTTTTGAACAAAGTGATATTATTGAAAGTGTAACTGTTGAATCTACTGGTGCATCCGTTAAAAATATTCAAAATATACGTGATGGATTAAATCAAATTGCAATCGTTATGAGTGACGTTACTTACGATGCAGTAGAAGGATTAGGGAATTTTGAAGGTGGTAAAGTAAATATAAACACACTTGCAGGAATGTATCCAAATGTCGTACAAGTAGTTGCAACGAAGGACAGTGGAATCAAAAGTATTCGTGATTTAGAGGGAAAGAGAGTAGGCGTAGGTCAAGTAGGTTCCGGAGTTGAACAAAGTGCTAAAAAAGTGTTAGAAGCGATGGGATTAACCTATGATAATTTTGCACAGGTAACACATACAGGATACGCAGATAGTGTTCAAGCAATGAAAAATGGGAATCTAGATGCAGCATTTTTCACATCGGGTGTACCTAATAGTAACATAACAGACATAAAACAAACGATGGATATCGTCTTTGTTCCAATCGAAGGAGATGTAGCAGATTCACTGCTTAAAGCTTATCCATTCTATCAGCCATATACGATACAAGCAGGGGATCCAGCGAAATATGATTTAAGCACAGAAGTAAAAACAGTTGCAATTAAAAACATCATTATTGTAAGTCCTGATTTAAGCGATGATGTTGTCTATGAATTAACAAAGCGTTTTTATGATTATCTTGGTACAGATAGTGTATCTGTTGGAGCATTAAAACAATTTGATCGTGATAATATGGGTAATAATTTAATTGCTCTTCTACATCCAGGTGCTAAGAAATTTTATGAAGAGAATGGTTTATTAAAATAGAAGATAAGGCATCCAAATGCTTAGTCCTGACGAGAAAAGTTCGTCAGGACGCCCTTCTTACAATCGAGTTGAAAAAAATGAAAAAGCACAAATTATTCATTATCATTATTGCTATTATCCTTATTATACTGTTGATTCCTATTCAAGTTTTGATAGTAGAAGATGAATATCAGGAAAAATCAATGTATGTTATTCACAAAGGAAACGAATTTTCACTTCGGTGGATTCATTCTGTTGAAAAGGAAGAATGGGAAGAGTTTTTTGTGATTAAAGATGGTGAGATTTATTTGGATGCTACCAGATTTAAAACCTTTGGTGCTGGAGTTCCAAATCAAGTTGGGAATGCTACGTATCTTAAAGATGGTTGGGTATATATGGTTGATATTGATCGCCATATTGATGAATTATTCATTCGGGCAGGGTCTGATACAAACCATCGGTTAATAATCCATCAACAAGCAATTATTCTTTCTAAGCCTAATCAAGAATTGGCATATCATTTGACAGCAAAAAAAGAGTTGATAATGATCTATTTATTAACTCAATGGGGTGAAGATATTGAACGAGGAAAAAAAGATACTTGAAAAATATGACAGAGAATCAGTAACGAGAACATCATTCATCAAGCCAATCGCCATGATTATCACTTGGTTTGCAATTGGGTTATCCCTTTTTCATCTATATACGTCTTTTGCTGGTCCATTAGTAGATATAAAGCAACGTTCTATTCATTTGTATATATTAATGATGATTACCTTTTTATTGTATCCAATGACGAAGAAATCAAGGCGTGACAAGATACCATTCTATGATATATTTTTTGCATTTTTATCGATAGGTATTACAATTTATATGTTTGTTGTATCTGAACGCATTATCTCCACAGGGGGAGAAATAAACAACCTAGATTTTGTTGTTGGATTGATTGCTATATTATTGGTAATTGATGCAACAAGAAGGGTAACAGGCTGGGGACTGCCTATACTAGCTATTTCCTTTTTAATCTATGGTGTGTATACTAAATTATCTATTTATCCAACATTAAACAGCAATATTATCTTAAGTATTTCTAAATCTATTATATCTCATTTAGTTTACATCACAGAAGGAATATTAGGGACAGCGATAGGTGTATCGTCTAGCTATATCATTCTCTTTATCCTATTTGGTGCATTTCTTGGTAAATCAGGTATGGGAGAGCTATTTAATGATTTATCCTTGGCTTTAGCAGGTCATACAAAGGGTGGTCCCGCTAAAGTGGCAGTTTTAGCAAGTGGCTTTTTAGGTTCTATTAATGGCGCTGCAGTAGCAAATGTCGTAACAACAGGAGCATTTACAATCCCGTTGATGAAGAAAATTGGCTATCATAAAAACTTTGCGGGAGCTGTAGAATCAGCTGCAAGTGTAGGTGGACAAATATTACCCCCTATTATGGGAGCTGCAGCCTTTATTATGGCTGAAAATTTAGCAATTCCTTATCAGAAAATCATATTGGCAGGGATTATTCCAGCTTTATTATATTATTTAGGTGTCATGCTACAGGTTCATTTTCGAGCATCCAAGCGGGGATTAATAGGATTGCCTAAGGATGAAACACCATCAGTGAAGAAGGTGTTAGCTGAGAGAGGACATTTACTTATTCCAATGATATTCCTATTATATCTATTATTTTCAGGGAAAACCCCTTTATTTGCTGCCTTTTGGTCGATTATCGCAACGATTATTATATCAGGTAGTAAAAGAATGCTCAGCTTGATTATGCCAATTGTTGTTTTTGTTATTCTTCAGAGACAGATATTTGCTTTCTTAAGTGGGGAAATGATTCCAGAAATCCGAAAAGACTGGTGGCAATTAGCTATTATAGTAGCAATTCCTCTATTAATCAATCTATTTAGGAAAGCAAAGAATATTTCTTCTGATGAAATGAACATAACCGATTTTAAAGAGGCACTGGAGAAAGGTGCTAAAACATCGATTGCTGTTGCATTAGCTTGTGGAACTGTAGGTATTGTAGTGGGAATTGCAACCTTGACAGGAGCTGCCCTAGAGGTAGCTAATTCGATTGTTGTAATAGGAGAAAATATATCCTCTCCATTAATTGAATTAATTATCACTCTATTTTTTACGATGATTGCTTCTATTGTCCTTGGTATGGGGTTACCTAGTATTCCAACCTATATTATAACAAGTACAATGGCTGCACCTATCTTATTGCAAACAGAGCTTTTTAGGGATCTAGCAGGAAATAGTGAAAATGCAATTTTTATTGCTCATATGTTTGTTTTCTATTTCGGAATATTTGCTAATATCACCCCTCCTGTTGCTTTAGCTGCATTTGCTGGAGCTGGAATCAGTGGAGGTGATCCGAATAAAACAGGCTTCCAAGCGATGAAATTAGCTATTGCTGGGTTTATCGTTCCGTTTATGTTTGTATTTTCTCATGAAATGCTAATGATTGATGTTACGATAACAAAGGTAGCTGTCATCGCTTTTACTTCCATTATTGGTGTTTTAATGCTCTCTATTGCAGTAGAAGGATACTTTAAAAATCCTGTTTCCATTCCATATAGAGTATTAGCAGGAATGCTGGCTCTTCTATTAATTTATCCCGGCTTATGGACGGATATGATTGGTTTAGCAGGTTCAGCCCTTATTCTATTGATGAATATAAGAGATAGCTCTAATTCTAAATTAAATATTCAACAACAGGTATAAAGTTAAATGAAAAACAATGAAAAAAGTCTCCTTTTCCTTTATCGGAAATAGAGACTTTTTTATGTTTACGTTTTTTCCTTTTTATTAAGATAACTATATTGTTCTTGCATATCCGCATCTGAGTCGTCTTCTTGATAATCGCCTTCCCTATATATTAATCTCTCCTTACGAAAGCCACCTCTTCTTGAATAAGAGAGCCAAGAAAAAAAGATGACTATAAATACAAAGATAAAAATATATGTCATGATTATCTTCTCCTTTGATAGAAGAATAGGAGTGATTAACAATCACTCCTCAGCTTATAAATAGTTATTGGTATTACTGACCAAACTGTGATCTCACCTGTTGAATATCATTTGTAGAAGCATTTTGTGCAGGCTGATAATATCCCTTTTGCATCGCTACATTAGCTAATTGCATTTGAAATTGTTCATCAGTATTACGAATTTGTTGTATGGATTGTCTAAGCTGTTGGTTGGAAGTTTCACTAATGACACGAGCGTAAGTTCCTAAGCTTCCC
>JAENYW010000129.1 GCA_016841555.1 Tepidibacillus decaturensis | reverse complement strand
CCTTTTCATTTTCAAATGGAACAAAAAACTAAAAGCATTTTCTTATTAACACGTTCTAGTTTAATGTATGAGAAAATTTACAGCTTGGAAACGGTACATGTCACGTCTTCTAAAGAAAAAAGGCAAGTACATAGAGTTAGGTAACACTTCAACTTACCTATGACGAGCAATTATTTATGCTTCTTTTATCTCGAAAGAAAAAACTAGTAAGTAGCATAATAATAGCCACAATAATAAAGGTAATATGATAATGAAACACCTCTATACATATACCCCCTAGTAAAGGAGTAATAATAACAAAAAGACTCAAGGTTCCGTTAATACCTATATAAGTTGTCCTTGATTCCTCTGGTGAAATCTCTAATAGATAAGGTTCAAAGCCAATCTTCCTTCCACTAATAAGAAAACCGATTAAAAAGAATATAATAGAATATGCTTCAGCATCTACATGCCCTAATAACAAGGCAAGAATAGGAATAAATGCACCTAAAAAGATGCAAATCTGAACCACCATCTTATTTCCCATTCTTCTATTTATAAATCCCCAAAAAAAGTTAGAGAGGATAGTTCCTGAAATTTGAAATAGTAAATATTTACCAATATAGCTATTATCTAAAGCAAAAGACTCTTTAGCAAATACCATATAAAATGGAAGAATCATCAGGCTTAAGCTGCTTAAATTCTCAACAACAATAAATCGGCTAAAACTACCATCCTTTTTTAAGATAGATGGAATCTCCCTAAAAAAATCAGTGAGGCTTTGCCCTTCTCCTTGCGTTAAAGAAGGGGGCTCTTTGACGAACAAAAAAAGAAAACCTGCTATAAATAACCCAACAAAAGCAACTAGTAAAATAAGCGAATAATTGTTAGGAAAGGTTAGGGACTGTACATCAAATATTTTTTTAATTATAAATCCCCCTACTAATGCAGAGGAACTACTAATGAACTGCTTATAGGTATATAGCTTCCCTCTTTCTTCTTTACTAAATACCTTTCCAATAATATCCAAATATGCAATACCTGCAAATCCACCACTTATAGAAAATAGAAATGTCCAAAAAAACAAGCTACTTACCATAATGATTGGCTGAGAAACAGAATAATAATATACAAATATCGCCATACCTAGAAAGGATAATGCTCGAAGATTAATACCAAAGATAAGATATTTTACTTTAAAGCGGTCTTTTCTCATCATATGACTGAACAAAAGATTAAATATTAAAGGAACACCAAGCATAATCGAATACAGTGCTCCAAATATAATCTTGGAATCAGATAACTGATCAATCATTGCCGGAAAAACCGTATTGAAATCAATCATAGACATGGTTATTGCTAATAACATGCCATGTCCTAAAAAAATCAAATAGTATCTGTATTTGTCTAAATATTTTACCATTCTTGCTGCCCACTCCATCCATCATCAAGTATGCATCTATTTTATCAGAAATAGAGTGAAATGATAAAGAGAAAAGGTGGATATAGCATAAGCTATTCCACCACAGGATTGTCCAGCAATTATTTCTTCGAATTTTTCATCCAATGTCCTATAATTATGAAGCTTCGTAAATATGAATCGCAACAACCTTTTCATTTTCTATAATAAATTTATAGGCAAACCAATAATCTTCTGTAGCATAAATAATATCTCCTGTTTCATGCCAATCATAGGCGACTTCCCCATATTTTTCAATCACATCTTCGACAGCACTACCAGTATGAACACCACGATAGGTATCAATTGTTTCTAGGTCATTTGTTTCTATAAAATGAACATACGGACTCTCTTGCTCCAGTGACATATGAACAGTAATTCCTTGATATACTAAAGCCAAATCATAACCATACATTTCATCATAGGTAATATATCCTTTATTTGGATCACCATTCCCTGACAAAATCTCATCAATTGTTGCACCTAATAGAATATCTTCAAACCCTAATTCTGGGTAGCCAATTGGTTCCCCTGGTTCTGGTGTCGATTTGTTATATACCTTGGTAATCGTACCCTTTGTTAAAAAATATTTAGATAGCTGAAAATTACTAAGATACCCATCTTCACTAAATATCATCGTAAGCTGATACCCTTTGATATTATCATAAACCCATGTATACTCTTTTCCCCAATCCATTTGCGTAGTTTGGTTATTATCAGGCTTTCCTAAATTCTTTTCCGCTTCTTCTTTAGATAAATTAATGTTGAACCCAGGAATAATGCTCGTCAAAAATTGTTCAGGATTGCCAAAAAGCTGGTCAGATAGAAATACTTCTTTAAAGGAAATCTTAGATTTCATATCAATAGCAGGCTCGTAAGTATCTTCATTTGATTGTTCATTATCCTGATTATTATTTTGTTTTACATCCTTATCAATGGATGCTTTGTTAACAGGAGACAAAATATCATCTTTTCTTTCGTTTTCTTTTTCCGATTCAATAAATCCACACCCAGTTAGTACCATGATAAATAACCCTAATATAACAAGAAATTGCAAAAAATATCTCATAATAACCCCTACCTTTTCATTACTTCAACAATTACTATGACGCAAACCAATATAAAAAGTTGCTTCAATGACGTATAATTTACCACAAACTTACTAACTTGAAAAGAGAAATATTTAAAACATAGAGTAAGAGGTAGTGGAGTCACCGCTACCTCTTACTAAATCCATTTATTCATTTTTAGTATTGTTTTGTTTGACTACCAGCTAATTGCTGTTCAGCCATTTGAACTAAACGACGTGTAATATTCCCTCCAATTGAACCATTATCACGAGAAGTAATATATCCCATATAACCATCTTGAGGAATTTGAATGCCTAATTCTTGAGCTATTTCATACTTCATTTGATCTAACGCTTGAGATGCTTGAGGTACTACTAACCAATTGCTAGAACGTTCTTGACCTTTTGCCATCTAGTATCACCTCCTAACTTTGGTGTAATTATAATTTTTGCTGATTACGAGAGATACATACTATGATAATAATGGGAATTTCCTTAGATGATAATATTGATTTAGAAAAGGAAGGAAAAATAATGAAAAACCGATGTTAAAGAAAATAATAACGACTTTCTTCTACAAAAAACCCAAATATAAGACTATATTCTTGTTTATTTTTTTCGTAAGTGATGATAATATAGAAGCTGCACTATTAGTAAGAGGGGGACTTATTAAATGGAATTAAAAGCAGAATCCGTTCCAGCCTTTTTAGACGAATTTAGATCTTTGAAGCTTAATGGTATGATACGAGACGTTCAAAAATTATCACCAGATGAATTAATGAGAATAAAAAAAGAAATTGAAAAGCTTTTAACCTTTAAGGAACGCTATTAATGAACGATTCTTTGAAATCTCTCATTCAATTATATAAAACATTAGATGAATCAAAGCATATTCTTGAGGATGTAATCAATCAGTTTGGCATAGAACGTCAAAATAATATACAGTCTCTACCAAAGGATATTCAAGATCTCGTTGATATTGCCCGCGAATTAAACACGGAGCAAAGAAAAACATTGATGAAATTTATTGAATCCCTAAAGCAAGGATGACACAGGGACGTTTCGTTTGTCAGGTTTAAAAAACCTGACAAACGAAACGTCCCTGTGTCATTGCTTCATATTTGTTAATCTAAAGCTACTTCTACTGCTTTTAATGCGTGGATATAGGTTGTATCAAATAATGGAATGGTAGTATCCTTTTGTTTAATCAACAACCCAATTTCGGTACAACCAAGAATAATTCCTTCCGCACCTTTTTCAACAAGCTTCTCCATGATAGCTTTATATTCGTTCTTTGATTCTTCTTTTATGATTCCCAAAACCAATTCATCAAAAATGATACGATTAATGATTTCTATCTCTTCTTTTTCTGGAACAATTACATTGAGTCCATATTTTCCCACTAAACGCCCCTTGTAAAAGTCCTGTTCCATTGTGTATTTTGTTCCAAGTAGTCCAATCGTTTTTATTCCTTTTTCTATAATCTTTTCTGCTGTAGCCTCAGCAATATGAAGAAGAGGAATCTTGACTGTTTCTTCTATATGATTTGCAACCTTATGCATGGTATTGGTACATAACACGATGAACTCTGCACCACCATTCTCAAGATCTTTCGCTGCTTGAGCAAGCACTTCACCGGCTTTCTCCCAATTTCCTTCACTTTGATATTTCTCAATTTCTTCAAAATCAACACTGTACATCAAACTTTTGGCGGAATGTAAGCCTCCACGTTTTTCTTTCACTAGTTCATTAATAATACGATAATATTCTAATGAAGATTCCCAACTCATTCCACCGATTAAACCAATCGTTTTCATTCAATAACCTCCATTCAGGGTAAGGGTATGTCAAGGGGTGTTTCTGTCAAGGGGACGTTTCGTTTGTCATATTATTCTTTTGAATATGACAAACGAAACGTCCCTGTGTCATGTCTATAAATATTCTTTTGATACTTCTTTCAACATCTTCAAGTCAAGGTTGCTTCCACTCATTTGGAGTACTACCGTCTTCCCTCTTAACCGTTCAGATAATTTTTTTGCTGCCATAATTGGCGCTGCACCAGCTCCCTCAATAAGATTATGAGTGTATTTCAATGCCATTGCAATACCTTCTTTTATCTCATCTTCTGTTAATAAGACAAAATCAGCTAATTGCTCTCTATAAATCTGAAAAGGTAATTCATAGGCACTTCCTGTTGCAAAACCACCAGCAAAGGTTTTATTTTCACTACTTTCTATTCTTTTATTCTTCCATGAAAGGTATCCAGCCTTTGACATTTCAGCTTGAACTGCATAAATCTCTATTGCAGGGTTAATTTGCTTTAATACAGTTACCGCTGCAGCTATTTCACTTCCTGCTCCTAAAGGAAGAATAACGGCATCTATATCTGGTAGCTCCTTGATGATTTCTAAAAATTCTGTCCCTACTCCATTGATTAGGTGAGGTTCATTCGCGGCATGGATAAAATATAGATTTCTTTCTTCCTGCAATTGTTCTACCATTTGAGCTGCTTCCTCGAAGCTTTCCCCAGCTTCAATTAATTCTGCCCCAGTAGCTTTAATCTGTTGATTTTTTACTGGATTATTACCTTTTGGGACTACGATGACAGCTTCTAAACCAAACCATTTTGCCGCCGTAGCTACGGAAATACCATGATTACCTGTAGAGAAGGTAATAACACCTTGAATACCATCGTTTTTAAGATGATGCATCGTATTTACACCACCTCTAATTTTAAAGCTTCCCCCTGGATGGTGATTCTCATGTTTAACATATATTTCTGCATCTAAATCATCAGATAATCCTTTGTTATACATTAATGGTGTCGGCTTTAGGTATTGATATACCACCTTCTCTGCCCGTAGCACCTCATGTAAAGCTACTGGATAACTATTCATCATTTTAATCATCCTTCCTTTCCTTCTTTCTTTTATCATACGATGCCTATTTCCATTAATCAAATGAATGTTTATAATAGTAAATATGAAAATATTTAATGTTTAATGGAGATGATGAAATGACACTACTACAATTTGAGATATTACGAAAGGTTGTAGAGGTAGGAAGCTTTACTAAGGCTGGGGAAGTGCTAGGGCTAACACAATCTGCAATTAGTCATGCAATAAAGGGACTTGAAACAGAATTAGGACTACCTATTCTATTACGAGGACGTTCAGGAATCACTTTAACTAGTGAGGGTGAACTTATTTTACAATATATAAGAAAAATACTTCAATTATCTGAAGAAATGTCTCAGGTGGCTGCAGCTATACGTGGTGTACAAATAGGTACCATTCGCCTTGGAACTTTTCCTAGTGTATCTGCCAAGCTATTGCCGGGAGTCATCAAGGCGTTTAAAGAGATCTATCCTAATATTCACATTGATTTTTTTGAAGGAGGATATGAGGACATAAAAAAATGGCTAACAGAAGGGATAGTAGATATCGGGTTTGTTACGCTTCCTTCGGATCAAGCATTTGATACAATTCCTTTAATTCAAGATGACCTTGTAGTTCTAATGTCAGAGAAGCATCCACTAAGTACTCAGACTGTAATAAAAGTTGAACAAATAGCAGCTGACCCTTTTATTATGCCTAAAGATGGATGTGACATCATCGTTAAAAAGCTATTCAAAGAAAGAAAACTTAAGCCAAATATTCAATTTGAAATTAGTGATAATAATACAATCATTTCCATGGTTAAAGAAAATATCGGCATAACTATCGTTCCAAAGCTAACTTTATATCATCAGATTGAAGGTATCCATGTTACAAAATTAAATGAAGAAATCTACAGAACAATCGGTTTGGCTTTGCACTCTCGGAGTGCTTCACCAGCTGTTAACGCATTTATCAATGTAGCAAGGGATTGGTCAATAGCTAATAACTACAAACCTCCGCTAAAATACAGTAAATATTGCTAATAGCAGGGATGACAACTATACGAACGTCCCATTGTACCAACAAAAAAAAACTGAGGTACAAAACCTCAGCCCAAATTAATTTTTCTATACTCTTTTACATCACGTTTCACTTCATCTACTTCTAATTCCACATCTGCTACTCGTCTGTTTACAAATTTAATTGAATCATATATTTTGTTCATTTCATTCAAAAAAATTTTTTCTCTAGTTTGGTTTTCTAATCGTTGCTCTCTCAATTCATGAAGGAAGGTTAATTGGTTAGATTCGACGTTCTCAATTTTATTTATTAGTGTATCTATTTCTGTTTGAAGCTCACTTCTAACTGATTGTATTTCCTCTTTCAGATCACTTCTAACTGATTGAATCTCCTCTTTTATCGTCTTCAGTTCACTTATAATCAAATCTAATTTTTGTTCCATGCCAACTCAGACCTCCTTTTCACTATTTTCTTCGACCACTTTCTAAGTTAAATTTATTATATCAGAAGGAGAACGTTTGTGCTAGTATTTTCCCTGAATTTTATGTATTAATTTACATGATATTTTTATTTTTTCAAGATAAATAGGTATAATTATTACAAAACTATTTTTAATTCACTTTTTTGCAGGGTTTTTAGTATTCCTTACGTCTAATAGATTAGAAGCCTTTGAAGGAGGGAGACTGGTTGAATTCCATAAAAGAACTTTCTGATAAAGAAATAATCGAGGCTATCTTGGATGGTAATCCTCATCTATACCGTGAAATAGTCTCCCGCTATAAGGATAGAGTATATGCTGTCGCCTTAAAAATTTCCCATCATCCTAAGGATGCAGAAGATATTACCCAGGATGTATTTTTACAAGTGTACCATTCATTAGCTAACTATCATTTTGACTCTTCCCTTTCCACTTGGATATATAAGATTTCCGTCAATAAAGGGTTGGATTGGAAAAGGAAAAATAAAATGAAGAAAAAAGAAAGTCTATATGAGGAAGATCAAATTTATTCTATTTCAGACGATACCGAGCCTACACTTTTAAAAAAGGAAAGAAATATGAAGCTACAACAGATACTACAAACCATTCCTGAAATCTATCAATCCGTCCTTCTTCTTTATTATTATGAACATTTAACCTATCTGGAAATAGCTCAACGATTAGACATCACAAGTAAAACAGTTGAATCAAGATTATATCGAGCAAAAAAAATGATGAAGAAAAAGCTTCTAAAGGAGGGAATACTGTGAAAACGTGCAATATTACCAATGAACAATTAATGGATTTCCTGTTAAATGAACAATCCGAAGATAGCCGTTCAGAAATAGAAGAACATATTAAAGGCTGTTCAGATTGCCAAAATCGACTTAACGTATTCTCAGACCTAAAAGAAGCATGGGATGAGCCTAACTTCTCTCCTCTATCTGATTCCTTTCTGGATAACATCATGGAGCAACTTTTGGAAGCAGAGAAAAAGCCAAACAAAGCGATATTTCATTATTTTATTAGAAGCTCTTTTTTTCATTTTTCTGTTTCATCTACAGCCGCATTTTTACTCTTTTTCACTGGAACATTTCATCGGTTTTTGATATGGACTAATTATTTTTCCAATTTCTACTCTAATTCGACTAACCAATTTTATCTGCTATCTGGAAAAGGATTAGCTTTTTTAAATGAAATTAATGTTCAATTTTCACACTGGCTACATATATTTTAATAATAATTGGAGGTTTATTGCATGAAAAAGTCAAAAGGGTTAACTTTTTTTCTATCATTTATTCCTGGAGTGGGACATTTATATCTGGGACAATTGAACAGAGGCTTACAGATACTGCTACTTTTTTTTGGATCCCTTTTTCTTTTCGATCTTATCGGTTTAGGAGCCTTCCCCTTTGTTTTACCTGTCATTTGGTTTTATAGTTTATTTGATTCATTAGAGCAGCATCGCCAAATTCATAAAGATCAAATCATTATTGATCCACCTCTATTTTCTTGGGAAAGTATTACAGTGAAAAAGCATTGGATTGGTTTGGGAATGATTATTTTTGGCCTCTATCTGGTACTAGACCAAATGTCTTCCCTCTTTTTTGATTGGCGAGTTAGTCAAACAGTAAAAAGTATTCTTTTTGCGGTCATCCTAATCATCATCGGTGTATATATGCTGTCTGGAAAAATTCTATTTAGCAAAAAAAA
>JAENYW010000128.1 GCA_016841555.1 Tepidibacillus decaturensis | reverse complement strand
TACCAACTACGGTTGGAGAACCTTTTAAACCTAATTGATTGCGATCAACCTCTATATCATTTGTAGTCCATATCTTTGGAGTATACTTAGCTGCTTTAATCATGTTTGGTAGAGGTGCATAGGACAAATCATTAATCTCTTTTTCAACAGTAATTAAACATGGTAATTTTGATTCAACCACTTCGTGTCCATCTTCAATTTTGCGTTGAACTCTTATCACCTTATCTTCAGTTGAAAAGCTTTCTACTTTATTGATTTGCGCAAGAACTGGCATAGCTAATCTTCGTGCAACTCCTGGGCCTACCTGTGCAGTATCACCATCAATTGCTTGTTTTCCTGCAAATATAATATCAACAGGCTCTTCTTCTGCAATCTTATTGATTGCTTGTGTAATAGCATAGCTGGTTGCTAATGTATCTGAACCTGCAAAAGCACGGTCAGATATAAGCACCCCTTCATCAGCGCCTAATTCAATCGATTTTTTAATGACATCGACAGCCATTGGAGGTCCCATTGAAACAATGGTTATTTTTCCTCCGTATTTTTTCTTCAAACGAACAGCTTCTTCTACAGCATGTGCATCATAAGGGTTGATGATAGAAGGAGCACTACTACGATCAAGTGTATTAGTTACTGGATCTAGTTTAACTACACTTGTATCAGGGACTTGCTTCACAAGTACTACATAATGCATACTATTTTCACTTCCTCTCCCTATACTATAAAAATATTTATATATCTATTTCATATAAATGAAATGAAAAACCAGTTGTTTGATAAACGTTTCACAAACTAGCCTATTTTAAATATAGTCAATATTTAGAAGAGTTGCAATGTTTTTTTTCCCTACTTATAGTCTTTTTAATTTTATCATACTACAAGTAAGTTTGTGAATGTTTTTTCATAAATAATCTGTTTCCATTTCGCATAATATAACTGTATTTTATATAGGTTATTTTAAAAAGTGAAATAATGGAATATACTAGATGAAAGAGGTGATAGAATGATAAAAGCAGGGATTAGTTTTTTATTAGGTGCTATCATTTTATGGACTGTTTTTTTGTTAACTATCTTTTTTAGTCAATCTGAACCTAATGGAGGAATTATTACTGCTTCCATTACATTAGGAATCATTGGTAGTTTGTTATTATTAGTCGGAGTTGGTATCGATCGTTACCATGAATATAAGAAGGATGAAAGGGATAATGATTATCGTAAATACTGATCACGTTATTGGGTACGAAGTAACAAAGGTTCATGGACTAGTAAAAGGAAATATTGTTCAATCAAAGCATATAGGGAAGGATATCATCGCTGGATTTCGCACGTTAGTTGGTGGAGAAATTAAGGAATATACAGAAATGCTGACAGATTCTAGACAGAAAGCTACTGCAGCTATGGTACGTGAAGCGGAATCATTAGGAGCAAATGCTATATTAAATGTAAGATATATGACCTCGCAAATCATGCAAAATGCGTCAGAAATATTAGCTTATGGAACTGCAGTCACATTAATAGAGAAATAATAACAGGGTAATAACAAGGCTATCGAGATTTTCGATAGCCTTGTTACATTCTTACATGTACTTAAATTTAGATATGGCATTATTTAATTCTTTAGCTTGTTTGGCTAGGTGATCAGACATACTATTTATTTCCTGCATGGAAGCGTTTTGCTCCTCCATTGTTGCAGAAAGTTCTTCCGCTCCCGCTGAGGTTTCTTCTGTTATACTTGCAATATTTTCTACAGCTGAAACCGTCTTTTCTATACTGTGGTTAATTTGTTTAGCTACTTCAACTACACTAATTATTTTTTGGTTCATTTCATCTATAATACTAGCAATTTCGGTAAAGGACTTTCCGTTATTATCAATAACCTCCAAACCTAAACGAACCTCTTGAACAACCTCATCCATTGCCTTACCTGATTGCTCCGCTTCTTGCTGTACAGATAAAATAATAGATCCAATTTGTTGAGTTGACTTTGCAGACTCTTCAGCAAGCTTTCTTACCTCATCTGCTACCACAGCAAAGCCACGCCCATGTTCTCCTGCTCGTGCTGCTTCAATTGCGGCGTTTAAAGCCAATAAGTTGGTTTGTGCAGCTATATCATTAATTACTTCTAATATATGATTAATTTCTTTTGATTTCCCTACAAATCCTTGAATAATCTCAAGTGTTGATGCTACTTTCCCTTCAATTAAATTCATTTGTTCGATTGACTGCTGAACATGGTTTACACCATCTCTCGATGCATCATCTGTTTTTTTCGAGCTATCTGATAACTGGTTAGCATATTGTGAGATAAGCTCAACGTCTTGGGCTACATCATGTACCATTTCCATGGACTGATTCGCATGCTCGGCTTGTGTTGTTGATCCAGATGCTAATTCCTCTGTTGTTGCTGCCACCTGTTCAATCCCTTCCTTCACTTCACCCGACGCTACTCTTACTTCTTCACTAGATTGTTGAATTCTATTAGATGCCACTGCTGTTTGTTCAACAAGTCCTTTAATATTCTCTACCATAATATTAACGGCATTTATTAAATCTCCTACTTCATCCTTTGATTTAGTTGATATTTTTTTTACCGTCAAATCCCCAGTAGCTATTTGCTGTACTTGCTTACTTATTGAGATAATAGGCTTCGTTACAATTTTATTGATAAACAAATAGATAAAAATACTAAAGGCAATAAATAAACCTATTACAACATACAATATAGTAACCTTTGTTACGATGCTATCATGAAGCTCTGATGTACCAGTATTAAAAACCTTCATAATATTATCTTCTAAAGTAAAATAATTACTCTTCACTTCTCTCCATGTAGGTGTTTCTTGATTAATAACGTAGTTAAACGCTTCTTCGGGGCTTATTTTTATCAATTCTATTGCATTGTTTTGTAATTCGATATCCTTTAATGTCAATTTCTTTATCGCATCTACTTCTTGTTCAAAACCAAATTGTTTAGCTAAAGGCTCCAACACGTCAAAAACTTGAAGTGAATCATCTACAGCTTTATCAAAATTATTTTTTGCTGTTGAGTCCGTTGGATTTAATATTAAGTTTCTAAGGGCTTGTCCTCTTTGGAGACCTAAGGTATAAACATCCTTCGTTTTCGATAAGAAAATTACCTCCTCATTAACGAATCCTTGAAATCTTGAATCTACTTGTTGAAGTGTTACACTAGAATATAGGATTGAGCCTAAAGCAACGATACATAAGACAAATAATGCAAATAATACCTTCATGTTTAGTTTCATCTCAATCACCTTTCATGTTGTAATATTCGTAATTATATCATGATTAATCGTTTATTGATAAGTTAACTTTTTCTATTGTATCCAACTAATTCATAGGACTTTGTCATTCAAAAAAAAAAAAAATCAAGTTTTACTCAATAGCTTTTTTTAAAGAATAATATGCAAAAATTATTACAGTTTAAACTTCGCCATAGCCTCTTCCAACTGCTCCGTTACCTTGGATAGGCTTACTGCCATTCCGTTAATCTCCAGCATGGAGGCATTTTGCTGCATCATTGATGCTGCTAATTCCTCTGTTCCCGCTGAGGATTCCTCACTTATTCCTGCAATGTTCTCTACAGATTCTACTGCGTTTTCCATTTTTCCATTGATTTGTTTAGTCGCTGATGTCACTTCTTTGATTTTTTGATTCATTTCATCAATAATATCTGCTATCTCTTTAAATGCTTCTCCATTTTTTTTCATTGCTTCTGTTCCCATTTGGACTTCTTTAACCACTTCACTCATTGCCTTTCCTGATTCCTCTGCTTCTTTTTGTACATCAATTATAATTTCTGTTATCTGATTAGTAAATCGTTCAGCTTCTTCTGCTAGCTTTCTTACTTCATCTGCTACGACTGCAAATCCTCTTCCCTGTTCCCCTGCTCTTGCTGCTTCGATAGCTGCATTTAGTGCCAGTAGATTGGTTTGAGATGCGATGTCATTTATAACTGCTAATATCTGATTGATTGTATTGGATTTCTCTCCTAAACCTTCAATTATCTTTGACGTGGAAGCTACCTTTCCTTCTATTGCTACCATTTGCTTCATTGATTGATTTACACTCTCAGTTCCATGGGCAGATGCACTATTTGCTTGCAAGGAGCTATCTTCTAAAATATTAGCATTTTCATTGATTTGTTTTATTTCCTCGGCTATATGATGAATCATTTCCATGGTAATATTAGCATGCTCTGCTTGTTTTGTCGCCCCAGAGGATATCTCTTCAGTAGTAGCTGATGCCTGTTCTATTCCACTACTTATTTCATTGGAGGAGGCAGTAAGCTCTTCACTTGATGCTGCTACCTGTTGAGATAATGCAATTGTTTCTTGAATAAGTCCCTTTACATTATCAATCATGGTATTAATAGCGATTGTCAACTGACCTACTTCATCCTGTGATGTGACCTCTACCTTTTCTACAGTTAAATCACCATCAGCTATTCGATTACTTACTTTCTGAATTGCTTTAATAGGGGTTGTTATTTTTCTCCCCATGAATAATGCTATGATAATTCCTATTATAATTGACACAGCGACAACAACGAATAGAAGACTGATTGCCTCTACTATCGTTTGTATTGCTTCATTAACCTCTTTCTGCTTTTCCTTTTCTGCTAATTCAATTAAAGGATTAATCGATTCGCGAAAATCAAATCTATTATTTGATATAATCGTGTTATTAATCTGAATAGCAAAATCCTTATTACCCATTTCTACATTTTGTACGATTTGTTTCAGAAATGTTGTATCGATTATTCTATTAGCCTCGACAATTTTATTAAATAATTCCTTTTTCTCCCCAGTATTAATTTTGGGTTCAATTTTTTTTAGAAGTACTTCTATTTCATTAACTCTTTCATTGTAATCATTAATATATTTTTGACTAGGAAATAATAAATAGTCTTCAATTCTTAAAATTCTACCTCGATGCAAACTAAATACCTCAGAAATATCCATAGCCAGTTCTGATGTTTCTTTCATTTGATTTACGTTGTTTTTTATTCCCGATAACTGCCAATAAGTTATACCTAAACCCAAAGTAAAAGTCAGAATTACTGCAAAAAAGCCTAAAAACATCTTCAACCCTATTTTCACTAAAGCCCATCCCCTTGTATATAAAATCTAAATGCAGTATCATGCTACCAATTATAGTATATTAAATACTTTCTATCTCTACAATATTTAATTAGGCAAGTTACTATTCTATCATAAAACTTTAGTATTTGTGATTATGGGTTAAGGTGTTATTATACCATCTAAACAATACTCAATAAATAGCGTTCAATTTGCTTGCTTGGTAAAGGACGACTAAAATAGAAACCTTGCATATTATCACAACCATTTTTTTTTAAGAAGTGATATGCAACTTCCGTTTCTACTCCTTCACCAATCACTTCAATCCCAAGCTCTTTAGCTAAATCTATCATCATAAAAACAACACTACGTGCATTATTATTATCTATGATATCTTGAATAAACAGACGATCAATTTTTTATGGTATTTAACGGTAGCTTTATTAGATATTTTAGACAGTTGTAACCTGTCCCAAAATCATCTAAGCTAATCCGTACTCCTATCTTTTTTAGTCTTTGCATTACTTCAAGAGTTCGTTGCATATCATTTAACCCATATGTTTCTGTTATCTCTATTTCTAAACAATTTGGATTAACCTTCGAATGCTGTAAAATTTTTTCAAGCTGTTCAGTAAAGGTGTCGTGAAGTAAATGACGAGCAGAAATATTAATCGCCATTCGAAAGGAATGAAATCCAACTGTTTGCCAGACTTTATATTGCTCACAAGCCTCCTTTAATACCCATATGCCGATTTGATTGATTAAACTGCTTTTTTCTGCAATAGGGATAAAATGCTCTGGTGATAGCAGTCCATATACTGGATGTTCCCAACGAATTAATGCTTCTAATCCATGTAATTTTTTTTCACTTACATTTAAAATGGGTTGATAATAAAGAATAAACTGCTTATTTCTTAAAGCATTCAGAATATCTACTTCTTCTATTTTCGGATTTATCTGCTCCTCATCTTTTTTCATATATATAGTTCCTTTTAAATTATTCCCCTGTAATGGCATAGTTATCACTTCTTTCTTAAAGAATAGCCTGCAGATTCTAAATCATCCCTTTAAGTTATTAAAACCATTTCTATATTTCTAATGTATCGTTAATTACTATATTACCTCTCATTTGGAATAAATAATAAAATTGATATTAATTACATCTAACAAAATACACATTTTGTTAGATAATTCATATAGACTATTGAAGTAAGCACTTATTCATTCACTCACTCACTAATTAACTTACATATGATAATCTATACGCACAGACAGGGGTGACATACCATTGACAAACAGACATGGATCTAATGTAGTAGAACCTATTAGGGATTTAAATAAAATTGAAGAAATCAAGAAATACTTATTGAACAGATCATATAGAGATTATTTTCTATTTACCTTCGGAATCAATTCTGGCTTACGTATTAGCGATATATTGTCATTAAGAGTTGACGATGTTAAATATTCGTCGAAATTTATTGTTAGGGAACGAAAGACAGGAAATAAACGGAAAATAATTATATCTGATAAGCTAAGGAGTGAAATTGAAAGTTACACAAAAGGGAAAAAGGACAATGAATATTTGTTCCCATCTCAAAAAGGAAACAAGCCAATTACTAGAGTTCAAGCTTGGCATATCATACATTATGCAGCAAAAACGTGTGGAATTAAGGGGAATATTGGAACACATACCCTTAGAAAGACATTTGGATACCATTTTTATCAACAATCAAAGGATGTGGCTATGCTGCAATATATATTTGGGCACTCTAGTCCATCTATTACATTACGGTATATTGGTATAAACGATGAGATGGTTGAGGAAGCACTCAGAAGATTTTCTCTTTAATTTATGATTTTTTATTGATCAATTAACATTATTTATGAAATTTTTGTAACAATTTCATAATAGCTATTGAACTACATTTGCATATTAGATAAAATGTAATTCATAAGTATTACATAAATTTAATTACAATGTAAATTCTTGTCGAATTATCTAACAAAATGTGTATTTTGTTAGATAATTCGTGACTTTTTTGTATACTAAACATATTATATGATTCAACCCCAAAAACAATCCAGTATTTGCTACAGCAAATACTGGATTGTTTTTGGGCATTTATCCTGTTACAGTTACTTGCCTATCCGCATATGTTGATAAAGAAGTAGAAAAAAAGGAGGAATTCTATTTTGCACAAAGCAAATCAGCTCATGTATAAGCTTCAAGAGTTACAATTTTCAGCACTAGAAGTGAGATTATATTTAGATACCCACCCCTTCGATCAAAAAGCCCAACAGGATTTTTCAACATTAACCTATCACATTATGCAGATAATGCCTCAAGTAGAGCAATATTACGGGCCATTGTTGCAATATGGTTACTCAAAAGAAAATCCTGTGCGTTGGATAGAAGAGCCATGGCCTTGGGAATACAAATATTAACCGATGGAGGAATAGATAAAACATGTGGATCTATGAAAAAAAATTACAAATGCCCATTCATATTGTAAAACAAGATTTAAGAGTCGCTAAGTACTTAGTTACACAATACGGTGGACCTGATGGTGAATTATCTGCAGCATTACGCTATTTAAACCAACGCTATACCATGCCTAACAAACAAGCAAAAGCTCTTTTGACTGACATCGGTACAGAAGAGCTTGGACATTTAGAAATGATTGCAACCATGGTCTATAAGCTAGTGAAAGGAGCTACAGCACAAGAGATGAGAGCAGCAGGTCTTGGCTCCCATTATGCTGAACATAGAGATGCATTATTTTATTCAGATGCTAATGGTAATCCTTGGACTGCAAGCTATATTCAAGCAAAGGGAGAACCAATTGCAGACTTAGTGGAGGATATTGCTGCTGAAGAGAAAGCAAGAGTAACATATGAAAATTTAATACGATTGACAGATGATCCTGAACTTATTAAAGGATTACAATTTCTAAGAGAAAGAGAAGTGGTTCACTCTCAACGATTTAGAGAAGCCCTATATTTGGTTAGAGAAGATATGGTTAAATATAAAAATAAATATGAAATAGATAATGTAGAAGTAAAGGATATGTTCAAGGACACAAATATAACACCAAAGGATATTTTAGAGTAATGAGCATATATATACCCAAAGGAGTGATTATAAGATGAAGAGAAGACCATACCCTCCAATCTACATCCCACCAGTAAAACCAATGCCTAAAGCTCCATATGATTATTTGCAACAATTTTCACCAAGTGAAGCGCTCATGAAGGGAACACTATTTATATGGCTATATGATCCTTATCCATATTAATAAAAAATATGTATAGACATTTCGTTCATAAAAACGCCCAATCATAGGGTGTTTTTATTATATCCAACATATGTATCTATCAATTTCTTGTAAAATTTATTATAATTAATTATACAGGCATTTCGTATCACTAAATCGTTTGGTTCTATGTTTTTGTTTCGTACAAGAAAGTTGCATACTTTAGTACCACAAAACTAGAAAACGAGGTGATAGTAAATGGAAACCGTTAAGTTGTCTACTATTGTCAATTTAGTCTATCCTG
>JAENYW010000127.1 GCA_016841555.1 Tepidibacillus decaturensis | reverse complement strand
ATCGTGTTATTGCTATAATTGGGGATGGGGCAATGACAGGTGGGATGGCACTAGAAGCCTTAAATCATATTGGACACGAACAAAGAAACATGATTATCATCTTGAATGATAATGAAATGTCTATCGCTCCAAATGTAGGTGCGATGAGTAATTATTTGGAAAAATTACGAACAGACACTCGCTACCTAAAATTAAAGGACGAATTAGAATATGTATTAAATAAAATTCCTGCAATTGGTGGGAAGTTAGCAAGAACAGCAGAAAGAATAAAGGATAGCTTTAAATATTTAATGGTAAAAGGAATTTTATTTGAAGAATTAGGAATAACCTATCTAGGACCAATTGATGGTCATAATTTAGAGGATTTATTGGCTATGTTAAAGATAGCAGATAAAACAGAAGGTCCTGTTTTGGTTCATGTGGTAACGAAAAAAGGGAAGGGATATGAACCAGCAGAATTGGACGCTGATAAGTTTCATGGAATAGGTTCTTATAAAGTTGAATCCGGAGAGGTTCTTAATAAAGAAGGCCCTCTATCTTATACAGAGATTTTTGGTAACACCATTATTAAATTAGCTGAACAAAACAAGAAGGTAATTGCTATAACAGCAGCTATGCCAGGCGGAACAGGGTTAAACAGATTTCAGAAGCTATTTCCTAATCAATTTTTTGATGTAGGAATTGCTGAGCAGCATGCAACAACAATGGCAGCAGGATTAGCGATTGCTGGGATGAGTCCAGTTTTAGCGATTTATTCTACCTTTTTACAGCGTGCCTATGATCAATTGGTTCATGATGTAACAAGACAAAATTTGCATGTGACCTTTGCGATTGATCGTGCCGGCTTCGTTGGAGCAGATGGGGAGACACACCACGGCGTTTTTGATATTGCTTATCTTCGTAATTTACCCAACATGACAGTGATGATGCCGATGGATGAAAATGAGCTGCAGCATATGCTTTATACTGCAGTTGAACGTTGTAATGGTCCCGTAGCTGTAAGATATCCAAGAGGAAGTGGTATGGGAGTAGCATTAGATACACAATTTAAGGAGATTCCAATTGGTACCTTTAACGTTGTAAGGAAGGGACATGATATTGCTTTATTAGCAGTTGGACCGATGGTAGCATTAGCTGAACAAGCAGCGAAACAATTAGAGGAGTTTGGTATATTTCCTATGGTAGTAAACGCAAGATTTATTAAACCGCTTGATAAAGAGCTGCTATTACAATTATCTGAGCAAAATATGCAAATCCTTACCATTGAAGAAGGGGTAGAACAAGGTGGATTTGGAAGCGCAGTTCTTGAATTTTATACGAATCATCAATACCAGCCTCATTTAACCATGATGGGGATTCCTGATGAATTTATTGAGCAGGGAAAAATAACAGAGCTAAGAAATCTTGTGGGATTATCTGTTGAAAACATCGTAAATAAAGTAAAAAACTTAGTACCACAAATTAAGCAAAGGGCATAAATGAATATGGCTACGAAAGAAAGATTAGATATATTAATTACAGAGAATGGCTTATTCGATTCTAGAGAAAAAGCCAAGCGGTCTATTATGGCTGGTTTAGTAAAAGTAAATGATGAGATTATTGATAAACCAGGGACAAAAGTACCTATTGATGCAAATATTGTTCTGAAGGGAGAGGTTCATCCTTTTGTATCTAGAGGTGGATTAAAGCTATTAAAGGCAATTGAAGTCTTTCATATTAATATGGAAGATAAAATTGTAATAGATATTGGCGCATCTACAGGTGGATTTACGGATTGTTCTCTTCAACATGGAGCAAGGGAAGTTTATGCTATTGATGTAGGCTATGGTCAACTTGCTTGGAGCTTACGTCAAGATAAAAGAGTGCATGTAATGGAAAGAACTAATTTTCGTTATTTGACGAAAGAGGATTTGAAGGAAAAGAGTCCTGATTTTGCAACGATTGACGTATCCTTTATTTCATTAAAAACCATATTGGCTCATCTAAAGACGATTCTAACACCAGATGGGTTAGTGGTTGCTTTAGTAAAGCCACAGTTTGAAGCGGGTAAGGATAAGGTTGGGAAAAAGGGAATTATAAAAGATCCTAAGATACATAAGGAAGTTCTTCAAAATGTGATTTCCTTTGGATTAAAAAATGGGTATTCATTATTAAATGTAACCTATTCCCCAATAAAGGGCGGTGAAGGGAATATAGAATTTCTCATTTATCTTCAAGCTACTCCTTCAACGACATCCATTGAAGATTATCAGAATTTAATTGAAAAAACAGTACAAACAGTACATGAAGATTTATAACGATACGAAATAAAAAAACAACATCCATGGTGTTGTTTTTTTATATTATTTTTATTTTAAAGGTTTGAAATGTTATAAAATAAATGTATAATTATACAGGAGACTTATGGAAACTGAAGATAGTATACAAATCTTCTTGGAGGTTTTTAGATGAAAGGGAAAAGGCATTTAAAGATTAGAGAAATTATTGCAAATAAAGAAATAGACACGCAGGATGAATTAGTGGATGAACTTAGAAATGCAGGATTTAATGTAACGCAGGCAACGGTTTCAAGAGACATTAAAGAACTTCACCTTGTAAAGGTTCCATTAGAGAATGGGAAGTACAAATATTCTTTACCTGCAGACCAACGGTTTAATCCGTTGCAAAAGCTTAAACGTACCCTTAGTGACAGCTTTATAGGAATCGATTATACCGAAAATTTAATTGTAATGAAAACACTCCCTGGAAACGCAAATGCCATTGGTGCCCTTATAGATAACCTGCAATGGGATACTATTATGGGTTCTATTTGTGGAGATGATACTTGTTTAATTATTTGCCGTACCAAAGAAGGAGCAAAAGAAATTTCAAAAAAAATTTTAGAAATGTTATAAAGTGGGGATAATATGTTAGTAGAGCTGACCATTCGTCAATTTGCCATTATTGAGGAGTTACGGGTTTCATTTAAGCATGGACTAAATATTTTAACGGGAGAAACAGGAGCAGGTAAGTCTATTATTATCGATGCCATTCAACTTATTATTGGAGGAAGGGGTTCTGTAGAATTCATTCGAATTCATGAAGATAAAGCGGAGATAGAAGCTTTATTTGATATTACTCTAGAGCATCCTGTTTGGGATACGCTTCAATCCTTGGGAATTGCAACCTCTGAGGATGGAATGCTTTTACTAAAAAGAGATTTACTACAAAGTGGGAAAAGTGTTTGTCGAGTTAATGGACAATTAGTGACGTTAGCTATGCTAAAGGAAGTTGGACAATGGTTAATTCAGCTTCACAGTCAACATCAGCATCAGCATCTTTTACTTCAAGAGAAGCAGCTAATACTGTTAGATGCATATGGTGAAAAAACGTTGGAACAAATCAAAAAAAATTTTCAACTTAAATATCAGCAATATGATTCCCTAAGAAAAGATGCAAAATCATTAATAAGGAATGAACAAGAAATTGCACAACGATTAGATTTATTAACTTATCAAATAGATGAAATATCAAAAGTAGAGTTACAGGCTGGAGAAGAAGAAGAGCTCCAACTAAAGCGAAATAAGGTTAAGCATGCAGAAAAAATCACAACTGGCTTAAATAACGCATATCAAATGTTATCGGAAGAACATGGTGTAGTTGATTTGCTTTCTGAAATCATGACGATATTAGAACAGGTTTCTTCTTATGATACTGATCTAACAAATTTATATGAACAGCTTACGACAGCCTTTTATCAAATTGAAGATATGACATCGCAGATGAATAATTATGTTCAACAATTAGAATTTGAACCACAGCAGTTAAATCTAATTGAAGAACGATTATTTCTTATTCATCATTTAAAGAGAAAATATGGTGAATCTGTGGAAACTATTTTAGAATATGCAGCTTCCATTGAAAATGAATTACATATGATTCAGAATCGTGATGAACATATGGGGGTTCTTCAAAAGGAATTAAAAAAAATAACGGAAGAATTAATTATTCAGGCTAAGATACTTTCAGATAGTAGACAAGTACTTGCTAAACAGCTTTCACAAACAATTGAACAGGAATTAAAAGACCTGCAAATGCAAAACACCAGATTTAAAGTGGATATTACCTATCAAGAAGCTATTGATGGCATAGAGATTAATGAGAAAAAATATCATATAACCTCCTCTGGATTAGATAAAGTTCAGTTTTTACTGTCGCCAAACCCTGGAGAGCCATTGAAGGCTCTAAACAAAATTGCTTCTGGAGGAGAATTATCAAGAATAATGTTGGCTATTCAGACAATACTTGCCCATCAAGACGATATCCCGACGATTATTTTTGATGAAATTGATACAGGAGTAAGTGGTCGAGCAGCGCAGGCGATTGCAGAAAAATTAGCAATTGTCTCTAAAGATAAACAAGTATTTGTTATAACGCATTTACCACAGGTTGCATCCATGGCTGATCATCATTATTTGATTGAAAAAAAAGTAAGGAATCATGTAACCAGTACAGAGATTAATTATTTAGACCTGAATAAAAGAGTGGATGAAATTTCACGTATGCTAAGTGGTAAGGAAGTTACAGAACTAACCAAGGAGCATGCAAAGGAAATGATTGAAAATGCGTTACTATATAAAGATAAATAACGTATGATTAGTAAAACCGAAGATAAATATGGGGAAAGCTACCTTTTTAGGTAGCTTTGTTTTGTAAACAGGGTTAATTCATTGGAACTTACACATGGAATCATTTTGACATAATAAATCGAATACTTAAAGGACACCTTAAAGGTACAAGAAGATGGAGGTGTAGGTAGGAGAGAGTAGGAGAGTGATGTGATTGTCCCAAAAAAAGAAAAAATGGTTTGGATTTATCGTTGTCATGACAATTGTTTTAGTTACATTTTCCAGTCCATTTCAATCAATCGCCAATTTTCCAAATGAACTTCGCATGTTTTCTTCTAGCATAAAAAAGTTAGATTTATCTTTACCAATTACAGCTTCTGTCCATTCAAGTAATTATAATGTTTTGGAGGTTAATGGGCACCAAGGACAGTTTACAATGGATTTAACCAATCCATTAATGGTAAAGCCTAAGCAAGAAGGAAAATCAATTGTTACTCTAAAGCTGTTAGGTGTCATTCCATTTAAGAAAATAAATGTAAATGTTATAAAGGATGTTAAAGTAATTCCAGGTGGACAAACAATTGGTGTTAAGTTAAAATCTGCTGGAATCATGGTGGTTGGTTACCATTCGATTAAGATAAATAACGGTACTATATATTCTCCCGCTGAAAAAGCTGGAATTCGAATTGGTGATATTATTTTGAAAATGGATGGAGAACAAGTAAAAGATGTGAAGGATGTAGTGGATAAAGTAAATATTTTAGGAAAGAAAAAGCAGGAGATTGAGGTTGAAATCCTTCGTAATAAAAATAAAGTAAAGGTAAGTATCCAACCAGCTTATGATGATAACGCAAATGTCTATCGTTTGGGATTATATATTCGTGATTCAGCTGCAGGAGTTGGTACGTTAACCTTTTATGATCCCAAAACCAAAGCCTATGGTGCATTGGGACATGTCATTACTGATGTGGATACACAAGAACCAATTGTAGTAGGAGATGGGAAAATTCTTTATTCAAATGTTACATCTATTGATAAGGGCTCAAACGGTAAACCAGGAGGAAAAAGAGCAGTATTTGTTGATGAAAATGATGTGATTGGTAATATTATTAAGAATACCCCTTTTGGAATATTTGGGAAAATGCATAAAAAACCAATTAATGGCTTAATGAATGAACCGATTTCCATTGCACTTCCTGAAGAGGTAACGGAAGGTCCAGCTGAGATACTAACGGTGATTGAAGGCCAAAAAGTAGAAAAATTTAAGATTGAAATTGTAAATGTGATTCATCAAAAATATCCAGCAACAAAAGGAATGATAATAAAAGTTGTGGATCCTAAGCTTCTTGAAAAAACAGGAGGAATTGTTCAAGGAATGAGTGGTAGTCCAATTATTCAAAATGGAAAGCTTGTTGGTGCAGTTACTCATGTATTCATTAATGAACCTACATCAGGATATGGATCCTTTATTGAGTGGATGATTAGAGATGCTGAAGTATTAGATGAAAACAAGGGTCTTAAGGCGAGCTAACCTTAAGGCTTTTTTTTGTGCTCGGTCTGTGCTTATCGACAAACCTATCAGCTTTGGTAGTGAATGAAAGAGAAATAAGAAGAATACGGGTGTAATACAGAAATAAATACGAAAAATAAGTTTTTTTTTAAAAAAAAAGAAGGATTGGTTATCCACTTGTCGAATTTTATATGTGGAAGAAATGGGATAAATAGCTTTTAAACAGAAAAAAGGAGGAGACTTTGTGAAAATAAAGGTATTAATAGCTGACGATAATCGTGGATTTGTGGAACTATTAAAGGATTTTATGTTAGAACAATCCGATATTGATGTTATTGGGGTTGCATATAATGGCAATGAGGTAATTAATATATTGGAAGACGAAATACCAGATGTAATGATTTTAGATATTATTATGCCACATTTAGATGGACTTGGTGTTTTGGAGCAGATAAAGGAAATGAAATTAGAGAAATCACCAAAAATTATTATGCTAACTGCATTTGGCCAAGAAAATATTACACAGAAGGCAGTAGAATTAGGCGCGTCTTATTACATATTAAAGCCTTTTGATATGGATGTTTTAGTTAACCGGATTAGACAAGTGATGAATAATCAAATGGTTAATAGCCAAAAAACGAATAAACCCTCTACAATAAGTGTCCAAAATAAATCAAATAATTTAGACACAAGTATCACTAACCTTATTCATGAAATTGGTGTTCCAGCTCACATTAAAGGATATATGTATTTACGTGAAGCCATCATAATGGTATATAAAAACATTGAAATTTTAGGTTCTATTACTAAAGTCCTTTATCCTCAAATCGCAGAAAAATATAATACTACCCCAAGTAGGGTAGAAAGAGCGATTAGACACGCAATCGAGGTTGCCTTTAGTAGAGGGAATGTGGAGGAAATACGAAATATTTTTGGCTATACGGTAAATGCCAAAAAAGCAAAGCCTACCAATAGCGAATTTATCGCCATGGTAGCAGATAAATTAAGAATTGAACGTAACGCTGGATAGGAACGGATGATGCCGCCTACACGAGCTGTGCTTTGGAAAATCGAGAGATTGGACTTTGTCTACAGGTTGAAGCTGTGATGAATAATGTCACAGTTTTTTTCTGTCTAATTTTCCCTATATTGAATCAATGAGCATGTTTTTATTCATGTGGAAACATACTATAGGTAATCGGGGCGAAGGAATGAATGGTATGATTTTTCCCAAAACTAATAAACAGATAAAAGGAACATATCTTTCTGATAATAAAACAAAGCAATTATTAACCAGAATAAAGCAGAATCAAATTGCTGTCATTAACCATACAGACCTAGACCAAATTGCAGCGGATGGGTTGATTGAAAAAAAAGTGAAAGCGATTATTAACTTTTCTAATACCCTTACAGGGAAATATCCTACCGTTGGCTTGAAAAAAGTATTAAAAGCTAAGATACCGGTATTCGATGTTATAGAAAAACATAAAGCCTTTCATGAGTTGGTTGATGGCTATGATGTACTCATCGATAGGAATAAGTTTACTATTCATTTTATGTTACAGAATGATAAAACGGTCACGATCCCTATGAAAGAATGGACTTTGGAGAAATGGGAGAAAAAAAACGAAGAAGCGATGCATAATGTAGGATATGAACTAAATAGATTTATTGATAATACCTTAGAATTTGCAAAGAAAGAAAAAGAGTTTGTATTAAAACGGATGGATATCCCCCCATTGAAAACGAATATCCATGGAAAGCATGTGGTCGTTGTTGTTAGAGGGAACAATTATAGGAAGGATTTATTCGCTATTCGCTCTTATATTGAGGATTATCGTCCAATTTTAATCGGTGTGGATGGAGGGGCAGATGCTTTATTGGAGGATGGATTAACTCCACATATTATTATAGGGGATATGGATAGTGTATCAGATAAAGCGTTAAGGTCTGGAGCAGAAATTATTGTACATGCTTACCCTGATGGGAAAGCTCCGGGATTACCAAGGGTTGAAGGGATTGGGTTACAGGCTAATATTATTCCCTCTTTAGGAACTAGTGAGGATGTTGCGATGCTCTTAGCCTATGAAGAGGGGGCAGAAATCATTGTTGCCCTTGGAGCACATTCTAATATGGTTGATTTTTTGGAAAAAGGAAGAAAAGGCATGGCTAGTACAGTTTTGGTGCGAATGAAAATAGGAACAAAATTAGTGGATGCTAAAGGAGTGAGTAAGCTATATCACCCTCCAACACATTGGAAGAATATTAGCCTATTAGGCATAGCGGCTATAACGCCTATCCTTGCTATAACAATCATTAATCATGATATGATTCGATTACTGCACATCATTTGGATGAATATAAAAATGCTTTTTATGTAGGTGACGGGATTGATTTCTAATAGGTACTATCTTACAACAATCATTGCTATTTTTTTAGCGCTTAGCTTAGGGATTCTCATTGGAGGAACCCTTGGGCAGCAATGGATAAACGCGAATCAACAGAAAATGATTATTTATTTTGAGGGAAAAACAAAGTAAGCAGAGGAAGAGAATAAACAATTAAATATAAAGCATGAAGCATTACTTCTAACCTATTCTCTTTT
>JAENYW010000126.1 GCA_016841555.1 Tepidibacillus decaturensis | reverse complement strand
ACGATGAAGCTTCGAACTCATTTACATGTTGCTAACGGACTAAGTATTAGCTTTATCCGTATATTTCTAATCTTTAGCTATAAAAAAATGTGTCGTTCTCTTGATGAAATTATGTGGTTATCTATGGTTACAATTCTAGCAGGAACTATTTCTTTTTTTACACATATTTTTATGACACGTCCGATAGAAAAGGCGATTCAATTAATATCATTAAAATCTAAAGATATAGCAAACGGTGATTTTAAAGGCAAGGTTCCGCGTATTGGTCCTATCGAGTTTCAAGAGTTAGCCGATCACTTTAATGAAATGAGTAAAAAGTTAGAGGAGAGCTTCTCCCAACTACAACAGTTAGAATCTTCCCGTAGAGAATTAATTGCAAATATATCCCATGATTTGAGAACACCACTAGCTTCTATTCGATCGTTTGTTGAAGCCTTACAGGATAATATTATCGATGATGAAGAAACGTTTCAACGTTATCTAAATACCATTCAATTAGAAACAAAACGATTAAGCCATTTAATCGATGATCTATTTCAGCTATCCCAGTTAGAATTAGGCATGGATGCATTCAAGCCTGAGCGTTATCATTTGGATAACCTAATATTGGAAACTTTGCAAAATCAATATCTACAGCTTGAGGAGAAAAAGATTGAAGTATCAGTTAATTTTCCCGATAAAATTCCACCTGTGACAATTATGCCAGAAAAAATGAAACGGGTTTTTGTTAACTTCATTCAAAATGCAATAAAGTACTCTCCAGAGGATAGTATGATTCTTATTAAGGTTGAAGATAGTTCATCTGATTTTATAAAGGTTATTATTATTGACCAAGGGGAGGGCATCCCTGAAGAGGAGCTTCCTCGTATATTTGATCGCTTTTATCGTATAGAAAAATCAAGAAATAAGGAATACGGTGGAGTTGGATTAGGTTTGTCTATCGCAAAATCAATTGTAGCTTTACATGGTGGTAAGATAGGTGTCGAAAGTAAACTGGGAAAGGGAAGTTCCTTCTGGTTCACCATTCCTAAATTTAAGTAAAAAGATACAACGACTAGAATTCTAGATTTATATCATTTATATCATTTCTATAATGAGAGTGAAGAAGGGAGTTAGAATAGATGAAACGTTGGCAAAGCTGGTTTAAGCTTTCATATGGAAATAAATTAAAGAAGCTTCATACCTGGAATGCATTGATCATTAGTTTATTAGCAGCAACAGGATTAATACTTTATTTTCCTTCTTTACGTGGAAAAATTGCTTTTTTTCGTGTGACATTAAAAGATTTACATATCCTTTTAGGTATATTGTCAATTTTGATCCTTACCCTTTATCTCCCACTAATAGGTCGTCATTTGAGACAAATTCGTGGGAAAATAAATCAACAGTTTAATCTTTGGTTCGTGCTTATTTTTATTCTAGGCTGGTCTGTTTCAGGATTAACCTTATGGCAATATAGGATTTTACCCATTGAATGGAGTGTTACTGCATTATTTCTTCATGACTTACTTACATGGATTGGAATCCCTTGGTTTATTTTTCATTCTGTTTCAAGAAGCCGTTCGTTAAAACAGGATACGTTATCAAAAAAAGAAGCTTTCCCATTAGCAGAGTCTGCTCCAATAACGAGTGTAACTGTAATCATTAAAGATGATGAACGCTCTACAAAAAGTCCAGAAGCGGCCAGTCAATTTATAACTTGGTTGAAAAGCTCTCCATTCTCCAGGCGTAGCTTTATGCGCTGGGGGACTGGTTTAATCTTAGTGTTCTCTTTAGGCCCTTCCTTTTATAAATGGTTAAAAGGCTCCTTTGACAATGGAGGAACTACTATTGAAATAGCAAGTAATAATGATGGGAATAGCATGCTTCCTAGTCCTAACCCATTACCAGAATCGAACCCACCCGTAGGTGGAGGGATAGAGGGTAATTTTCGGGTATATACAGTAACAGACATCCCAGCTTTTTCTTCAGATACTTGGAAATTTGCAGTCGGAGGATTGGTAGCTAATCCTAACGTTTATACATGGGAAGATTTTTTGAGAATCTCGCGTAAGGTGCAAAATAGTGATTTCCATTGTATCACAGGCTGGTCAGTATATCATGCTACTTGGGAAGGAATTCCACTATATCAATTACTTGATCAAGTAGGGATTGATTCAAAAGCAAAATATGTAAAATTTTATTCTGGAGATGGTGTTTATACTGATTCGTTAACTTTAGAGCAGGCACGTATGAAAGATATTATGGTGGCAGTGTTGCTAGATGGAAAACCAATTCCGCAAAAGCTTGGAGGACCTGTTAGATTGATTGTTCCAAAAATGTATGCTTATAAGTCAGTTAAGTGGTTACAAGCGATTGAAGTAATTGAAAATGAACATGTAGGCTATTGGGAAGCTAGAGGATATGATACAGATGCATGGGTACCTGGATTAAAAGGTTAATAGATTTTTCTATTAAGGGAAGATGGAAGGAACGCATCTTCCCTTTTCTAATGTCATTTATAACAGAATATATAGTGAATAAAAGAATGGATGTCTCTTCAGTCAATGATACCTGCCAAGCTAGCTCCCTTTACAAAAAAACGCTGGATGTTTTTCTCAACCATTGGGTCAGGTATTAATGGTGGTGCATGATGTGGCTTTGTCCTAGCATCAATAATTACATTGTCACAGCTCCAATGCTTATTTTCATATTTTTCATTTACGCCATACATATCATGTGAAGGATTGCTTCGAGTAAATGTAACCCATAGAAAATTGTTGATAGAGCCACTGATGAAATCACTGTCATCACATAAAATAATCATAGGGCAAGAAGAGATTATACCCTTCATTTGAATTGCTGTACTTAAATCCTGTAATTCCTTATGTGCATTTTCATAGGTGGTAAATGTAGGGCCTTGAATTGCTACTATCCCTGGTATAACCATACGAGGATTAAAAAACGTCTGTAATTCCTTAAGATTCTCAGGTACTTCTCTACATAATTCTCTTTTTTTATCACCATAAGCTGCAAAAACAACCTTGCTTCCTGTATTTAGTCCTGTACCAGAATAATCTAGCGTATCAATGGTTGTATTTGTTTGAAAGTGAATGTCTCTATGAAGATCGATTCTTTCTAATATATATGTTAAAAATTCTTCTTCCTTATGGGTATCTAATGGATGATTTTCTTCAGCTGTAATAAATAAATACTTTGCTAAGCTTAGTTGCCCAGTCCCTAAAATTCGGTTAGCAAGGGTAAGGAGCTCAGCTGGTTGTTTTACTTGTTGATAAGGGGTGTATCGCTCACTTCCAATCGCAAAAAGCAAAGGGTGTACTCCTGCTGCATCTACAGCATGAACTTCCTTTACACCCGGTATTTCTTGTTTAATTGCATCTCCTGTTAGCTCATGAATAAGAGCACCAAAGGTAGTATCTTCCTGAGGTGGACGACCGACAACTGTAAATGGCCAAATGGCATTTGGCTTGGCATATATCTTATGTATTTTCATGAATGGAAAACCATGAGTTAGACTGTAATAGCCTAAATGATCCCCAAAGGGTCCCTCTGGCTTCGTTTCTCCTGGATAAATTTCACCTGTGATAACAAAATCAGCATCATTACTAATGCAATAACCATCCACATAGCTATAGCGAAAGCGATGCCCTGACAGAATTCCTGCAAAGGTTAGTTCGCTTAAGCCTTCTGGTAATGGCATTACTGCAGATAATGTATGGGCAGGAGGCCCTCCAATAAATATACTAACCTTTAGTGGTTCTCCCTTTTTCATTGCTTTTTCCTGATGAATCCCAATTCCTCGATGAATTTGATAGTGCAAGCCTATTTCTTTGTTCATTTCATAATCGTTGCCATTAAGCTGTACCCGGTACATTCCCAAGTTAGAATTCATAATACCAGGCTTTTCTGGGTCTTCACTATACACTTGTGGTAAGGTAATGAAGGCGCCTCCATCATTCGGCCAATGCTGAATGAGTGGAATATCTGAAATACTTATTTCTTGGAAGCCGACTGGTAAACTAGCTGATTTCATAGGCAGTGCCTTCGAAGCTGCTATCCCTGTACTAATGTGCTTAAAGGGATTTTTTAATGCTTTTATTGGATCATTTCGTAGTGCAACAACATCCTGTGCCGCTTCCCACGTTTTTCTAAAAATAAATTTACTTCTCTCTACTGTACCAAATAAATTGGATACTGCTCGAAACTTCGACCCTTTTATATTTTCAAATAGTAACGCTGGACCACCAGCCTCATACACCTTTAAATGAATCGCTGCCATTTCAAGATAAGGGTCAATCTCTTCGGGAACACGAACTAAATGACCATGCTTTTCTAAATCAAGAATAGTTTTCTCTAAGTTTTTATACATTCTACCTTAGCTCCTATATGAAAATTTATCTGTGTAACTATGGTAAAATAATAACATAAATTCTTAATAAAAGTATTTCTGAAGTTAAAAAATCAAGAATAACCGTGATTTTTTAATGATTTTGTCCATTGTACTTAAGTTCTGTAATTCCTTGCGGGTATTTTCATTTTAAACTACCCAGGGAGCTTTGGATTCCCTGCGTAGTTTTTATTACTTAGGTATGTTAATAATGACCTTAAATAAATCTCCATCTATTTCAATATGAAAGCTTCCTTTTTGAATCTCAATCAGATTCTTAGTAATGGATAATCCTAACCCACTACCTTGACTGCTTCTTGCTTCATCTCCTCTTTTAAAACGTTCCATTAGCTCATCAGAAGAGATGTTTAGCTCATAAGCGGATATGTTTTTTATAACTAGTATTACCTGATTCTCTGTTTCTTCAATGTTTATATATACCCTTGATCCTTGTAGGGCATATTTAAAGATATTAGATAGTAAATTCTCCATTGCTCGCCACAGTAGTTTTCCATCTGCTTGAATAAATACTTTATCTGTAGAATGATTAATCTTAAAATCTAGCTTTGCTTCCTGCACTTTATCATCAAGTTCTCCTAATCCCTGGGTGATTAATGAGATAAGCTCTATTTGTTCGAGGTTTACTGGTATATCTCCACTGGAAGCTTTAGCTGCCTCAAATAAATCATCCGTTAGTATTTTTAATCGCTGCGATTTTTGCTCAATAATATCAATATATTCTTTCACCTTTCCTTGATCCTCTTCTTTCTTAAGTAGATCAACATAGGTGATAATCGAGGTCAACGGCGTTCTAATATCATGGGATACATTGGTAATCAATTCTGTTTTTAATCGTACACTTTTTAGTTCATTAGCAATTGCTTTGTTTAAACCATCGGTAATCGTATTCATTTCTTTAGCTAGCTTGGCAAGCTCACCATCTCCACTCACGTTTATTTTGTGGTGAAAATCTCCTTCCTTCACCTTCTCTATTCCCTCTTGAATTGCCTTATATTCCTTTAGTTTCTTCATAGCTAACCATACTCCTATACCTATTACTAGTGGAGAAAGATAATAGAATAAAACAACGATTATCGGATATCCAATTACGATTGATACCACTTTAAAGCCTATACTGCCACTAACATATAGTTCTTTAAAAAAAACAACTATTTTTTTTAGCAAACGATAGATTAATGTATGCTTCATTAGGGTTTTATACTTCATCTGCTTTATCAGAGATAATACGATGATAAGGCCGAGAGTAGCAATGAACAATGTGATTGGAAACATAGCCCAGTACAAATTGATATCATGTAAACCAACCATTGAAGCAAACCATGTCATGATAAGAGCTAGGCTAATAAGCACCTTAATATCATTATATATACTATCAACAAAGTTTATATAGATTTCTTTATCGCCAAAGTTTTTTCTCCCGATTACGAAGATTAAGTATATGAACGCTAGAATAAAACCTATGAATAATCCTGTTATCTTATACAGACTATTCGTAACTATTACTTTGTTTCTCTGCCATTCTTCTATACTAGAATTTAAATACTCTTCTGTATAGGCGATATACATAACATCATCTTGTTGTTCAACTTGATTATTATAGAATGAAAGCCAATCATAACGACGATTTTCTTTTATTTCATCTGGATAAACGATTTGTTCTTTATTCGTAATTATTATATAAGATGGGTAAGCTTTGATATCATCCTTCGTTATATTTGGACGATTAGTAAATACATTCTCTCCATCACTTCCATAATAAATAACATCATGAAATTCTTTTAATATTCGTAATATAGCTTTATATTTCCTTATATCTTCTTCAATTAATTCATTTTTAATTTGGGAAATTTTATCAGTATAAACTTCCTCGAATTTCTCATAGTTTTCCCCATCAGTTACATTCGGATTATAGCTTTTAGAATTTTGCTTAAAATCTTCGAACAATCTATCTTTATTTCTGTCTAATTCATCTAAATTTATCGTTCCACCATTTAATATATTTTCCTCACTATTATATTCATTCACTAATTGAGTTAAATTGAATTGAATTTGCTCACTATCCCTTATAAATTCATAACTTAAGTAATAACTTTTTTCAAATGCAATATCAAATCTTCCATCACTTCTTTCTAAAACATTTACTGTTATTGTAATTACACTAGAAAAACTTACAATTACAATGATAAACACTATGATTTTTATAAACAATGAATGACTATATTTTTTCAACCTTATACCCAATTCCCCACACCACCTTTAAATATTTCGGATCTTTCGGGTTTATTTCGATCTTTTCTCTTATTTTTCTAATATGAACTGCTACTGTGTTTTCTGGATTAACAGAAGCTTCCTTCCATACCTTTTCATATATTTCATCAATGGAATAGACCCTTCCCGCATTGGCTGTTAAAAACTTTAAGATCTTATATTGAACAGGAGTGAGCTTTACTTCATCTCCATCAACAGTTATGATCTTACTTTCATCATCAATGATTAGCCCGCCTGTTTTATAAACATTACGCTTTTTTTCAAGGCTCCCTAACGTTGTATACCTTCTCAGCTGGGACTTAACCCTTGCAATTAATTCTAAAGGATTAAAGGGCTTCGTTATGTAATCGTCTGCTCCCATATTTAATCCCATTATTTTATCTGTATCCTCCGATTTTGCCGATAGCATGATGACTGGTATATTATTGTCCTTCCTTATCTCTAGTGTCGCTCTTAAACCATCCATTTTTGGCATCATAATATCCATAATAATGAGATGTATTTGATTCTCTTCTACTATTTCTAAAGCTTCCATTCCATTAAAAGCCTTATATATTTGATAGCCTTCATTATTTAAATAAATGGTTATAGCTTCTACTATTTCTTTATCATCATCACAGACTAGTATATTCATGACGAATCACCCCAGCAAATTAACTTGTTCAAATTATATCACACCCCTCTTTCTTTACTTTAGGGTAATGATAACAATGAAATCTTAAGAATTTCCTAACATAATACTTAAGTTTTTCTTAATTTTACCACAAAGAATCGGAAACATTTATTATTAACGCTGTATAATCTCATGGGAAAATATCATCCTTTTTTAGTATCAAAAAACGGTCAATAATCTTGACCGTTTAATTAATTCTTTTTTAGTTTTGTCTACCCTAACTGCAATAAGTCCAAAATAAATAGTCTTAGGATATTTCCCAATAATTGTAACATTATATAGGCAGCTATCATTCCCTCAATACCAAGTACTGTAACAGTTATACTATTTGTTAATGTCCATTGCATATCAGAGTTATATGTTAGAAACATTGTAATAGCAAACCTCTATTTATACCTTCTTAACAAATTCAGATTTTAATTGCATGGCTCCAAAGCCATCAATTTTGCAATCAATATCATGATCTCCATCAATCAAACGTATATTTTTTACTTTTGTCCCTATTTTTATGACTGATGAGCTTCCTTTTACTTTAAGGTCTTTAATTACTGTTATAGAATCACCATCGTTTAAGACATTTCCATTTGCATCTTTGATTATCTTTTTATCTCCACTATTTTCGGTTTCTAATTCTAAGCTCCACTCATGACCACATTCTGGACAAACAAGAAGACTCCCATCTTCGTAGGTGTATTCTGATTTACATTTTGGGCAATTTGGTAAAGCAGACATAATTTTAATTCCTCCATTCGATGTTATCAAGCTACTACTCTATCATAATCTTCTTATGTTGACAAACCATCCTAGTTCACCGCAAGGTGTCTAAAAACATATATAGCCAAACACTTATGCTATGGTCAGTGAACCCAGTACATAAAAAGACTGCCGTATCAAATAGGCAGTCACTAACCCTTTGTTATACTAATTTATGTCCACAGTTGGAGCAAAAATTACCTTCACCCGTTTTTTCACCACAATTAGGACAAAAATTAGGTCTTTTCCCCGAAGAAGCAGTTTGATCCTGATTTTGATTTTTACTTTGGTTCTGATTCTGATTCATTTGCTTCATCATATCTTTGGCCACATTCATTCCCATCATCATTCCGGCCATATCAGATGCTGCTCCTCCACCTTTTACCTTTCCCGACGCAATACCATCCACCATTTCTATTTGCTGGTATTTCCCTACATCTCCAACCATCGTGTGAGAAGCAGTTTTGTTGATCATTTTCTGTATTTCTTCAGGATAATTAAAGCTAATAATATTAAATCCTGTAATGGTAAGCCCATCATTTATGATACTCATATCCAAATCTTCTTTTATTCCTTTAGCAATATCAAAAGCATTCGCTTGAAGATTGAACATATCTTTTCCT
>JAENYW010000125.1 GCA_016841555.1 Tepidibacillus decaturensis | reverse complement strand
ATAGGTGCAAGGTTGAAGACTTCGATGCTATTGTCATGGACATTATGATGCCAAAATTAGATGGGTTTTCAACTAGCAAAGAAATTCGCAAATTAAAAAACATTCCTATTCTTATGCTATCAGCACGAGGTGAGGAGTATGATAAGCTATTTGGCTTTGAAATTGGTATTGATGACTATGTGGTAAAGCCCTTTTCCCCCAAAGAGCTCATGGCGAGATTAAAGGTAATTATCAGTCGGAATAAAAGAGTGACAGAACCGGCTCCATCTGAAAAATATATATTTGAAGGTTTAGAAATAGATATGTCAGGACGAAACGTCTATGTCGATGGTGAGAAAGCTGAAATGACTCCAAAGGAATATGATTTACTATTTTTTCTAGTCAAAAACAAAAATGTTGTTTTTACTCGTGATAAGCTCTTAAATGAAATATGGGGCTATGATTTTTTTGGTGATGAACGAACAGTAGATACACATATAAAGATGTTACGAAGTAGCATTGGTCATTATCGTAAATTTATTGTAACAGCAAGAGGGGTGGGCTATAAGTTTGAAGCTAATTAATCCGAAAAGTTTAACATTTAAGCTGTGGGTTTATTTTATGCTTTTTGCTACAGTTATTTTAACTATACTGTGGCTTTTACAAATCATATTCATTGATAGGTATTACCAAAGCATGAGGATTAAAGATATAGAAAAAGCAGCTAACACTATAACATCAGCCTATAGTAATGAAGATTTTGAAGAAGTAATGAGGCAGCTTTCTTTTCAAAAAGGACTCACCGTCCATGTAATCGATACCGAAGGGCACATTCTGTTTTCGGCTGATATGATGGGTAGTACTCAACCAAGAAAGCCAATTGATAATATCTATGATCCAGCAATGTACGAATTAGCACAAAGCGCAACTGGAGAGATAATGCATACTATATCCGATCCACGATTTCGAGATCAATCGCTTATTTATGGAAGAATTTTATCTGACAGCACAGAGGATAATATTTATTTATTTATCCATGCTTCCCTTATCCCAATAGACTCAACCATTAGGATTTTAAAGAATCAGCTCACCTATATTTCCATTATTTTAATCCTACTTGCTTTTTTAATATCCTTTTATATTTCAAGAAGACTATCTAAGCCTATTACAAGGATAACAGAGAGTGCGAGTGAGCTTGCAAAAGGTAACTATAATGTCGTTTTTGATAAAGGTGAATATAGCGAAGTCAATTTTTTGTCAGATACCCTAAATTATGCAACAAAGGAGCTTGCAAAAACAGAATCACTTCGTAGAGAGCTTATTGCTAATATCTCTCATGACTTACGCACTCCGCTTACAATGGTAAAGGCTTATGCCGAAATGGTAAGGGATTTATCTGGAGACAATCCTACAAAGCGAACTGCTCACCTAAAGGTTATCATTGACGAGGCTGACAGGCTTTCTACCCTTGTAAATGATATTCTAGATTTATCCAAAATTCAATCAGGAACTACTACATTAAATGTTGTAGAATTTGATCTTACAAAAACAGTTAATCAAGTATTGCAGCGTTTTCATGTGTTTGCTGAACGAGATGGATATACTTTTCATCTCAATCTTAGCAATCAAGCAAACGTGAAGGGTGATAAACAAAGAATTGAGCAGGTTGTATATAATCTTATTAGTAATGCGATTAATTATTCTAGTGAGGATAAACATATTACAATCAATATTCAGGAATTGGAAAATAGCGTACGCTTTGAGGTAATCGACTCAGGTATTGGCATACCAAAGGAAGAACTACCCTATATCTGGGATCGTTATTATAAAGTAAAGGAAAATCATAAACGGGCTATTGTTGGTACTGGACTTGGTCTATCTATTATTAAAAGCATCTTACTCATGCACAACGCTTCATTTGGCGTTGATAGCAAGGTTGGTGCGGGAAGCACATTTTGGTTTGAACTGAAAAAGTGAATCTAACTAAACCTGTCACCTCATCAAACAATTCTTGACGGGGCTGTTGAAAAACTACTTTTCTAGAGTAGTTTTTCAACAGCCCCGTTTTTTTCATTTACTTTTCCTATCATTATCACATAGCTATCACAATCTAGGATTATTATTTCTATGTAGAGGAGGTGACAAAATGAACAAGCTTAAATATAGACATGAGATGAAGCACTATATCAATCTATCAGACTATATTGTTTTAAGAAGTAGATTACGCGCGATTATGAACAAAGATTATCATGCAGATGAAACTGGTAAGTATAAAATTCGCAGCCTTTATTTTGACGATCTGCATGACAGCGCTTTACTTGAAAAACTGTATGGCATTAATCATAGGGAGAAATTTCGTATCCGTTATTACAACGATGATCCTTCTTTTATTCGACTTGAGAAAAAGATAAAAGATAACGGTTTAACCTCAAAGCTAAGTGTGCCTCTTTCTAAAGAGGAAGCTATCGCAATTACAAACGGAAATATAAATTGGCTTAAAGAGAGCAAGCTTCCATTACTTCAGGAGCTATATACCAAGATGCAAAGTGGTGGTTTAAAGCCAAAAACGATTGTAGATTATTTCCGTGAAGCATATACCTATCCAGCAGGTAATGTGAGGATTACCTTCGATAGCTCGATAAAAACTGGACTTTTTTCAACAGATCTTTTTGATTACACTCTGCCAACGGTCAATGCTTTGAATAACCAATCTATCATTCTTGAGGTCAAATTTGATGAATTTTTACCAGAGGTAATCAGTGATATTATTCAAACAAACGAGCGTAGAGCAACGTCCGTTTCCAAATATGCATTAAGTAGATTGTATGGTTAGAATTATATAAAATTGGAGGTATTTAATGATGAACACACAAACAGAAAGCCCAACAACCTTTACTGATATTTTTAAATCCAGCTTTTTCGATAATATGACATCCGTATCTGGCTTTGATATGGCAATAGCCCTTGGTCTAGCATTTGTCATAGGACTCTTTATTTTTATGGTTTATAAAAAAACCTTTAAGGGTGTCATGTACTCGGCTAATTTCGGCGTCTCTCTTTTAGCGTTGACGCTTATCACTACGCTTATTATTTTAGCAGTAACCTCAAACGTGGTTTTATCTCTTGGTATGGTAGGGGCATTATCCATCGTGCGCTTTCGCTCCGCTATTAAGGAGCCTATTGACATTGCTTTTCTCTTTTGGTCAATTGCCGCTGGCATCGTTCTTGGCGCAGGTTTTATCCCATTAGCAATATTCGGTTCTGCTTTTATCGGTATCATTCTCATATTGTTCGTTAACAAGAAAAACCATGATAACCCTTATATTGTTGTTATTAATTGTGAAGATGACGATAGTGAAAATACTGTAATTAAGCTTATTTCTGAAAAAGTGAAGCGTTATGTCGTTAAATCCAAAACAGTAGCAACAGGGCGAGGTATTGAGCTTACTGTTGAGATAAGGCTTAAAGATATGACTACTGCCTTTGTCAATGAGCTTTCAAGGGTAAATGGTGTTTCTAATGTTGTACTAGTTAGCTATAACGGTGAATATATGGCGTAGAAATAGAATTCCCTATCGAAAGAGAGGTGATAAACGATGATTGACGTAAAATACATTACTCCAATAGCAGTAGCTGCAATGATTATTTCTATTGTTCTCCTTCTTTTAACAGAAAGCTTTATACCTGTAACAGCTCAGCGTACGATAAACATTACGGAACAACCAGTGTATCTATCCAAGGCTTTTAATAAGGAGGAAATAACTTCTATAAATATTGAAATAGATCAAGCTGATTGGGACTGGTTAATTGCTAATGCTACAAAAGAAGAATATCGTCCTGCAAATATAACGATCAATGGAGAAACCTACTATAATGTAGGTATTCGTCCAAAGGGAAACTCTAGCTTAAACAATGTTGTAAGAGACAATACTACCAACCGGTTCAGCTTTAAAATATCCTTCGATGAATATATAGATGGACAGACCTACTACGGCTTAAGCAAACTGGCACTTAATAATGTGATGGGAGATACCACCTATATGAAGGAATATTTATCCTATGATTTGATGGCCTCTATGGATATTGCTACTCCTGCATATGCTTATGCAGACATTAAGGTGAATGACAAAGAGTGGGGCTTTTATCTCGCAGTAGAGGTGATGGAAGAGAGCTTCCTTCAGCGTTATTATGGCGAAGGTGACTACAATCTATACAAGCCAGAAGGGATGGAAATAAATCAAGAAATGGGTGGGAGACCAGAAGCTGATAAAGAACAGCTTAACGGAAAAAACTTTGAAGGTGGAGCTTTCCCTGGTGAAGCAGGAAAAATGCCAGGTGGTATGGGAGCACGCGGTGGTACAAATCTTGTTTATAACGGTGATGATCCAACAAATTATGATGCAATTCTGAGCAGTGCAGTACTAAAAACTACTGATGACAAGGATTTTCAAAAGGTAATAGATATGATAAAAAATTTAAACAGTGGCACAAATCTTGAAAATTACCTTGATGTTAATCAGGTTCTAAAATACTTTGCGGTAAATACCTTTTTGGTAAACCTCGACAGCTATTCAGGTGGGATGTATCACAATTATTATCTATTCGAAGAAGATGGTATTTTTCAAATATTGCCTTGGGATTTTAATCTTTCCTTTGCAGGAATGGGCATAGCTAATGCACAGCAAGCAGTAAATTTCCCGATAGATAAACCAACAACAGATACTCTAGAAAACGCTCCTCTTATCGCGAAGCTGCTTGAAGTACCTGAATATACAGAGCTTTATCACAGCTATTTACAGGATATCGTTGACTATGTAAATAAAGGTAGCTTTGAAGCTTCCATTAATACCCTTGATCAATTGATAAACAGCTATGTCAAAAAAGATGCAACTGCTTTTTACAGCTACGAGGAATATCAAGCATCTCTTCCTGTTTTGCTTCAATTTGGAAAAGATAGAGCTACAAGCATCACAGCACAACTAAAGGGAGAACAGCCCTCAACCTCCTACGGCACTATTCCTACAACGGTTGACTTAGATTCCCTTGGCAGCATGGGAGGCGGTAAAGGTGAAATGAGACACCAAAACGCTAACCAGCAGCAAGGAGATTTACCTGATGGTTTAATGATTGACCGCGATACGCTGTTTAAAGGGATGGAAATATTACGTAATGCGAATGGAAATGAGCTTACAGATGAGCAGTTAAGTCAGCTAAAAAAGCTTGGTATTACTCAGGAACAAATGGAAGAAATGAAGAACATGATGAAGCAATTCTCTCCAGGAGAAAAACCTCCGCAGGATGAATTCTTACAAAATGTTCCTGGAGGTATACAGCAGGAAGGAAAGATGCTAGCAAACCAACAAAATATTAACGCTAGTATGACAGGTTCTAAGAATGCCAATCTTTTAGCTGAATCTGCTGTTAAAATTGCTGTTCCTCTTGTATCTATCCTAGTTGCCTTACTATTTGTTCATAGGTTTAGACGAAGAAGATACAGAAGTATTTAATAACTTAAATCACAAAACAGAAGGGACGGTTCTTTTTGTTTCCACAAAAACAAAAAGAACCGTCCCTTCTGTTTTTTTCTGTTCCTTTCTTCATCAGCCAGTCTCATCATCTCCTATTTTTTACACTTATTTATCCAGTTTTGAACCATATCAGGTGATGATGCAAAATGAAAATGAGTATACCCTGCAATAACATTTTCATTCATGTAGCCTTCTTTTTTAATCCCACCCATTCCCTTTGTTTCATACGCGTAGGGTATTTCCTTTTCAGAAGTGAATACAGAATAATGAAATTCATGTCCCTTTGCCTTTTCTCCTTCTGGTAAAAGAAAGTTCCCTTTTATTCCTGTAATCTCACGATATCCAAGTGCTGCAAGCTTGGTTTGCATAGTCACTTTTCCAGGAATAATACCAACCATAGGATAAACTCGCCCATCTGTCGTTTCAATAGATTCTGACAAAAACATAAAGCCACCGCATTCTGCAAAGGTAGGTAGCCCATTATTTATGGCAAAACGGATGGATTCATTTACGTGATTCATACTAGCCAACTCTTCTACAAACTCCTCTGGAAAACCACCACCAATGTATAACCCATCCGCATCTTCTGGAAGCGCTTCTCCATGGAGCGGGGAAAAATAAACAATCTCTGCACCATACGCTTCTAGGATCTCTAGGTTTTCTGGATAGTAAAAATTAAACGCCTCATCCTTTGCAACCGCTATTTTTACTTGTTTCTCGTTTTTTCTATCAAAAAGGTTACTCGCGTTACTTTCGATTGGCTCGACTTTTGCTAATTTTACTAATTGATCCATATCTATCGTTTCTAACACAAGGTCACCAAGGTCATCGAAAAAATCGTCAAGTTCTCCCCGTTCTATAGAAGGAATAAGTCCAAGGTGTCGTTCAGGCATCTCAATACCTGTTTCTCTAGCTAAATAACCGATAACTGGGATGTTACATTCCTGTTCGATTGCCGTTTTTACCAGTTTGTAGTGTCCTTCGCTACCAACCTGATTGGCTATCACTCCCACAATATTAGCGCCCTCAGCTAAGCATTGAAATCCTTTGACAATGGCAGCGGCACTCCTAGCCATACTGGCGCAATTGACCACAAGAATAACTGGACTTTTCGTAATCATACTAATTTCTGCCGTACTACCAGCATTCGTTTTTGGATCTTTTCCATCTAGAAAACCCATAACCCCTTCAATAATCGCTATATCAGCACCATCACTTCCTCGTTTAAAAATCTCCTTGACGACTTCATGAGAAAGCATCCAACTGTCCAAATTGCGGGAGGGTCTTCCTGTTACGGCTGTATGATAAGAAGGATCAATATAATCAGGACCGCATTTAAAGCCCTGTACCCTATATCCTTTTTTTTGTAATGCAGCCATAATTCCAATCGTTAATGTGGTTTTTCCTACACCACTTCCTGTACCAGCAATAACTAATCTTCGTTCTGTCATCTCCTTCAACCCCTTTTTCTCCATTTATCTCCATCTCTCTATAGTAAGCTGACATAACAGCGACCGATATTCTACATTTCCAATATTACCATGCGAGGCACAATATAACAAAACCTGACGCGCATGTCGTCAGGTTTTATTTTCCTATTCGATATAGTTCTATTTTTCTCTTACGAATAAAAACAAAAAGAACCGTCCTTTTTGTTTTTATTTGACATAGGAAGCTTCAAATTGGCTTTTATACATCGATGCATAAAATCCATCTGCTGCAAGCAATCCATCGTGAGTTCCTTGTTCAATAATATCCCCATCATTCATTACCAATATCAAATCAGCATCACGAATCGTAGATAATCGATGGGCGATAATAAAATTGGTTCTACCCTGCATTAAATTCTCCATCGCTTTTTGAATCAACACTTCTGTTCGCGTATCTACAGAGCTTGTCGCTTCATCCAAAATAAGTATTTTGGGATCAGCCAAAATAGCTCGAGCAATCGTTATTAGCTGTTTTTGCCCTTGAGAGATATTATTTGATTCTTCATTTAGCTCCATTTGATACCCAAGGGGAAGCGTCTTTATAAAATGATGCGCATGGGCCAGCTTTGCAGCTTGGATAACCTCTTGATCAGTAGCATTCGGTCTACTATAACGTATATTATCCAAAATCGTACCATGAAATAACCAAGTGTCCTGCAGGACCATACCAAACCATTTTCGTAATTCATTACGTTGGAATTTGGAAATATCGTTGCCATCGATATAAATGGCACCATCATTTAAATCGTAAAAACGCATAAGCAGTTTTACTATCGTGGTCTTTCCAGCACCTGTAGGTCCAACAATAGCAACCTTCTGTCCAGGCTTTATATGAGCAGTGAAATCCTTAATAATCGCTTTGTCTGATTGATATCCAAAGCGAACATGCTTAAAGGTTACTTCTCCAGAAATATTCCCTACTACAAGTGGCTGATCTACCTCTGGAGATTCCTCTTCCTCATCAAGAAATTCAAATACCCTCTCTGCAGCAGCAGCGGTTGATTGCAGAATATTGGCCGTTTGAGCAACCTGCCCCAATGGCATGGTAAATTGTCGTATATACTGAACGAAGGCAAGAATATCCCCAACTTCAATCGTCTTTTTAATCGCAAGCCAACCACCTAATATTGTAACTAACACATAACCAATGTTCCCTATGAATGTCATGATTGGCATCATCATGCCAGATAAAAATTGAGATTTCCAAGCAGATTGATATAATGTATTGTTTAACTCATCAAAATCTTTCACTGCTTCCTCTTCACGATTAAAAGCTTTCATAATAATATGTCCACTATAAAATTCCTCTACATGACCATTTACATGTCCTAAATACGTTTGTTGATCCTTAAAATATTTTTGTGATCTTTTTATCACCAATGAAATTAACATCATGGATAATGGTAATACAATAAGTGCTGCCAGCGTCATCATCCAGCTTATAGAAAGCATCATAATAAATACTCCTATAATAGTGATGATAGAAGTAATAATCTGGGACAAACTTTGATTTAAGGTCTGACTCACCGTATCTACATCGTTCGTCACCCTTGATAAAACCTCTCCATGTGTTTTTTTATCATAATATCTGAGTGGCAGACGATTCATTTTTTCTGAAATATTTTTTCTAAGCTGATAGGATACCTTTTGTGCGATACCTGAAAGGATAAAGCCCTGTACAAATGAAAATGCAGCACTTAAAAGGTATAATCCGAGCAGCAGTACTAGAATATTTCCGATGTAATC
>JAENYW010000124.1 GCA_016841555.1 Tepidibacillus decaturensis | reverse complement strand
ATTGCAGTGATTACCATGAGGTTCTTAAGAGGAAGTTTTGAACCAGGCATGTCATTAGGGGATTTTGACTTCAATTTAAGACAATTTTTAACACTATCTGTACAATTTGGAGATTTAGGTTATGCGAATGTTGTTATGAGATTGATTGAAATTTTCCCTGAATATTATGATTATCTAAATGGACAATCATATTATAGGTTACTATTTATTCTTATTCCAAGGTTTATTTGGGCTAGTAAACCATTAAATACTCAGAGAATAGTGGGTTCTATTTTTGAACCTAATAGTAATATACAAACAATTCCTCCAGGAGTAGTTGGGGATACGTATATAAATTTTGGTATTTATGGATGGATTCTAATGATTTTATTTGGAGTTTTTTTTGGATATCTTTCCCGAAAAAAAGATAGATTCTACATTGGGTTATGGTCAGTAAGTACAGTTTGGATTTTTCACTTAGTTAGAGGGGGTTTTACTAATCCTTTAATAATATTTATTTTTCAGTTTTTTTTCATGACAATACTATATAATTATATTACAAAAGGTAAATTTATAAGTATTAGAAAAATAAAATAAAAGTAATATATGCTGTTATTTTTTGAATCATAATTTCTTCGTATTGATAGGGAAAGATATTTAACAGATTATCTACTTGAAAAACTTATTTAATATTATTTGATTTAATTCATTTTTTTCATCAAGCTTAAAAGCAATTCGACATCAAAAGTAAGGTTTCTATCTTCAAAATTAATTTTGATTTTTATATTAAACTTTATTGGGTTTTTATTTTTCTTTCATTAAGTAGCCTATTTTTTCCAGTAATTGTTTAAATACTTTTTACTTTACAATTGTTGCTAGTATAGTTTTATGGACACATCTTAGTTAAGTTGTTACAATTAATTACTAAGGAGGATGTGTCCTATAAAGCAAAGAAAATTTAATGATAATTCCAAAAAATGGTAGTAGAACTAGAACTTTCGTTAAAGGTTTAAAAAGCGAATATGGCGTGTCAGAAGTGTATTATTTTTAAATAAATTAAGGCTTTTACTCCTATCGAAGTTACAGACGACAAAGAGATTACTCTAAAAGATGTTGAAGCAATTCAAAAAGAAAACCTTAGTTTAAAGCAGGAACTTGAGATCTTAAAAAAAGCTATGACCATATTCGCAAGAAAGTAAATGATACAGAACTAACGGAATTTATTCATGAACATAAAGATAACTTCCCAATTAGAACGATGTGTGAAACACTTGGCATATCTAAAAGCACTTACTATCAATCTTTAGATAAAGCAGAATTAAATCGTGAACTAACAAAAAAAAATAAGGAAAATCCATAAAGAAATGTAAGGAACGTTATGGAGCAACAAGACAATCATACGAGTATCAAGCGTGTTCAGTATTTATATAGAAGACATTTGTATATACACCAATGTCATCTAGAATTTCATTATAATCCTGTTAAAGAAATAATAGTAGAACGTGAAAATATATTAAAAAGAGATTTATCTATAATAACCATTAATGAAAATGGGTTGGTGACATCACGTAAATCTATACACTTTTTGATGGGTGGTACTATTTAGCGTCTGTGATGGATTTGCATTCCAAGATCGTAATTGGATACGCATTTTCACGAACTATGACAACAGATTTGGAAGTACATCTAGATTCACAATAATACAAGTCTTTTGTAATTTTTATTAGTGAAATAGAATATCCTCTATATATTTATTTGATTAATATAATCCATATTAAGATAAATTATACATGATGATGATAAAGGGAGCATTTTTGATGATCAATAGAAAAATTATATTTGATGCCATACTAAGTATTATCGCATCTGCAATTCCCATAGTGGTGATACAATTAATTGTACTTCCTATTGTAGGTATGCGTTTAGGAGACACTAAATATGGTTTAGTTGTTACTTTAATAAGTATGGCAACTTTATTCAGTTTGCCATTTGGCAATGTACTTAATAATGTAAGATTATTAATGGAAGGTAAGTATAGGCAGAATAATATTACGGGTGATTTTAAAATTCTACTTACAGGGAGTATGGTAATTAATTCAATAATTATGATTGTTGGAACAATATACTATGAGGGGTACTTTTCCCCTATTGATGTTTTTTTGGTTATACTTTTCTCTTCTTTAAATCTTATGAGAGAATATCTCATTGTTAGTTTTCGGATAGCAATAAATTATAAAGCTATATTATTTAATAATTTAATATTAGGAATTGGTTATTTATTTGGTTTAATTACGTTTTATATAATAGATTATTGGCAATTTGTCTATGTATTTGGATCAAGCTTTAGTTTGCTTTATATTATTAAGAATTCTAATCTCATGAATGAAAACTTTACTAAGACACAACTTTTTAAAACAACTACCTATAAGAGTTTAGTTCTTTTTTTTTCAATTTTTATGAAATCTATATTAACCTATGCTGATAAACTATTATTATTTCCGTTGCTTGGACCAACAGCTGTATCGATTTATTACTCTGCAACTTTGATGGGGAAAATAATTTCGATGGCAACCACACCAATTAGTGGAGTAATGTTAAGCTATCTTGCAAAGATGGAAAGAGTGAAAATTAAATTTTTTTTTCTTATTATATCATTAACTACAATGATTGGTTTTATAGGTTACTTAATAATACTATTTATTAGTGATCCAATTTTGAACTTTTTATATCCTAATTGGGCAAATGAGTCGATGAAGTTAATTCATATAACAACTGCTACAGCTATAATTGGAATGATTAGCTCAATAATACATCCAATTTTGCTTAGATTTAGTAACATAAATTGGCAATTATTTATTAATGCAATAAATTTAATTGTGTACATTATAGGCGTATTTGTTTTATATAATATTTATGGTTTAATAGGTTTTTGTGTTGGTATACTACTAGCAAATGTTATTAAAATATTAATAATGATTATGGTATTCATCTTTAGCTATAATAAGAGTGGTGCTACTAATTCAAACGCTTAGATAAACCAGAATCTTATACACTCAGCAACACATCCCAAGGCATATGGAGGCTAAGATTATGTATCGAAAGACTGAAAACCAACTTATTTTACTAGATAGTTTTTTCTTACCATTTGGCAGAAAGTTAAATAAAGATAATAGATGATTATTTTAGTTCATATCATTCCATGATAGAAAGTAGAAGAAAAATACGCATAGTCATTTTTTTAAAAGAGTATTAAGGTCGAATACCCTTTTCAGTACGTATTGTTTTTTGGGTTTCTTATTATTAGAGTTTATGCTTAAATGATTGAGAAACAGTTCAACAGATATCAGAAAACCCATACTTACAACACTTCATAGGATTAGAAAGTTTTCAAGAAAAGGAACCTTTTTATCATTTGATGATGATACATTTTCGTAAGCATCTGAAACAAGATGTCATTAATGAAGTCTATGATTTTAAAGGGAAAAGATACGATGTAGAAAACAAACTAGGCTTCCTTGAAGCTACCGTAGAGTTCGCTTTACAAAGAGACGATTTAAGAGAAGAATTTTTGCAGTATTTAGTAAAGACTGTAGAAAAAGAAACCAAAGCTGTTGATACTATAGAAGCAGTATTAACGAAAAAAGGATAGGTATCGTGAAAAAATTTATAATCTATTGGCTTCCATTAATTATATGGGCATTTATCATATTTGGCTTTTCATCTCAACCATATCAAAAGCAAGATTTGCGACCAATGCTTGAAAAGCATATAAATAAAGAAGTAGCAGAAAAATACTTTGGCGATTATACATTTCATTATCATGGCAAAGAAATCAGTATAGCTAGATTGGGTATTGGTGGATTTATTGAATTTTTCATTCGTAAAGGTGCCCATTTATTTGAATATGCTGTATTGGGTATGCTTTTATTTCGTGCTATAAATAGTACAGGGATAAGGATGACAAGAGTTATCGTGTTAGCCTTCATCGTAGCCTTCCTCTATGCTGCTACGGATGAATGGCATCAAAGCTTCACCATAAATCGGACTCCTCTTTTTACGGATGTACTCATCGATTCAGTCGGTGCATTATTAGGTATAATGATGACATTTGTTTTTTGTAGAATAAAACATCAATTAAGAAATCAGCAATCATAAAAGGAATGAAATTCTTTTGTGATTGCTATTTTAAAATATATGTTAAAAGATATAGTTATTGGTGCAGTGGCAGACGATACAATATATAGGGTTTTTAGTTTATATGAGGCTGGGATCTTAACCAGAGAAGAAACCCTTAAAAGATTAAAAATTAGAAAATTATACGATCAAGTAACTTTATGTACAGAAAGGGCTCTAGACCAATTAACATATATTGGATAATTAGATTTAAATAAAGGGGAGGAATAATGATGAGTGAGATCCAGACATTTCAAGCTATTTTCCAAATAATTGTATCAAGGCTTGCGCAAATGATTGCTAAGAAAATGAACCTATCTGATAAAGATGCTTTAAATATTCTTTATTCATCTAAACTTTATGAAAAGCTTGAGCATGAGGAAACGAAAGTGTGGCATCTAAGTGTACCAACACTTTTTAGTCTGTTTAATGAAGAACAGCAAACAGGAAAAATTACTTTTCCGGAGGAGGCATAAAATGGATGAAAAATTAGATTTTTTAGTTTATTGTATTGAAAGTTATAAAAATACAAAAGGTCTTAAAGGAAAAGAAACAATAGAACTGTTTAATAAATATAGAGTTATAGATTACATCACTGCAAGTTATGAAGCACTTCATACCACAGGAAGAGAGTATATTATAGATGATCTCGATATTTATATAAATGCGAGAAATCAAGTTGATACAGAGTCTATCCATTAATTTTCATTACAGCTAAATTGAATCGGACTTCATCATATGTATGATCTAAGATCTCCCTTTTCCAACATATCCATCCATACTTCCCCATCATTAATAAGTCCATAATGAAAAGCAGATTTTATAACTTCCCTCGGAAAATTTACAGCGATAGCTGCTATAATCATCCCTCACAAAAACAGACAGTAAATCAAAAAAAGTTGTCGCAATTAGCAGGATTTAACAAACTTATGTAGAAATAACGGAAAGGGATAAAAATCATGGAGGAGTGAGCATATAGATGAGACTACAGCAAACATTGAAGCTATTATTAACGAGTATTTTACTTGTAAGTATGATTCCTTTAGGGGTATTTGCAGAAGCGGGAGCAATTTCTCCCTTTACGGATGTTCCAGATAATCATTGGGGATTGCAGCACATTTATAAAATGGAACATAGAGGTGTTATTACAGGCTATGGTAATGGATTGTTTAAACCAGATAAGACCGTATCTCAGCTTGAAGCAGTAGTGATGGTAGTTCGAGCAATGGGATTAGAAGAAGAATCGAAAACCATCAATACCTCTGTTGTTGATGCGTGGGAATTAGATTTACCCACTTCTTGGAATGCAGCATCCTATGTAGCGATGGCGATTAATAAAGGTTTAATTGATAAAGACGACTTTCATCCTGCTCAGAATGCCACAAGAGCATGGATTGCAATGTTGATGATTAAAATGATTGGATTAGAGGATGAAGTAGACCCGAATGCCAAGACGACCTTCTATGATGATCAATATATCCTTTCTTGGACAAAGGGCTATATTGCACTAGCAGTAGAAAAAGGCATTATTACTGGGTTTTACGATGCGAATGGCCACCTGAAATTTGCTCCAAACACCAATGTAACCCGTGTTCAATTAGCAGCGATGCTCGGACGAACCGATACATTTTTACAGAACGTTGATGGACAATTACCCTTAGGAAAAATACTCAGTCTAGCTGGACAACAAATAACGCTTAAGGATGAAGAGGGAGAAGAGAGAACCTATTCATTAATAGACCAAGTGCTTATTTATAATAAGGAAGGAAAGAAAAAAGGGATTTCCGACCTCTATGCAGAGCTGGTTATACGCTATGCAATAAACGATGACAATAGAATTGATTATATTGAATTAGTAGATTCAACGAGCTGGACTGAAAAGCAAATGGAGATTACGGGAACGATTGCCCAATTAGTATTCACAGAGGATCATCTGATTACGATTAAAGATCAAAATGAGAAGTTAGTAATCTATCCATATGACTTATCTTTATCTGTTACTAATTTACATATTGGCGATGAAGTGTCATTGACACTTAATAGTGATAATGTAATTACACATCTTGAAGTTAAGGGCAAAGCTTCAAGTGGTAGCTTTGAAGGGACAATCTATTCATTAGATTTAGAAACGATGATTCTTGCCTTAAAAAATAATGGACAATATGAAGTTTATCCGTTGAGTGAAGAGGTCTATGTCGAATATGATGGAGTTCGCTTCCCGTCAGTGAAGGATTTACAAAAAGGAGATCAGGTTGAAGTAACGATAGTAAATGATCAAGTAAAAAACATCCGTGTCATTAACGCTTTTCAACAGGAAACGTTGAATGGGAAAATTATCGTGCTTTCTAGCACAGATCAAGTGGTAACGGTTCGATTAGGAGATGGAACGTTAAAAGCATATGAAATGGCTGAAGAAGCTACACTATCTATTAAAGGAAAAGAAAATGCTATCTTTGAAGATTTAAAAGTGGACGATGCTGTTCAATTTACAGTTTTAAATGGAGTTATTACTTCTCTGCAGGTGACTAATAGAGAAATTGTCAACGAAATTACTGGAGAAGTGAAAAGCATAGATACAGTAAATGGGTATATAACGCTTGAAAATAGTGCAGGTGAATTAAAAACCTTTACGATCGATTCCTATGCAAAAGTGGATTACGATGCTGAGCTTGATGCGATTGAAATAGGAATGAAGATAACCTTGCAATTAAGAGATAATGTAGTTTACGCTATTTCTACCAATACCTTTGTAGAGGCAACTTTAGTAGCGATTGATGATTTTAAAACCTTTATTACCGTACAAACAAAAGCTGGAAAAAGAGAAGTATATCGTTTATCAAACGTTGTTGATATCAATATCATCGATGTAGCTAGTCCCGAAGTATCTGACTTGAAAGAGGGGCAAAGCTTCATACTGCAATTTGATCAAGATGTGGTCACTAGAATGGATATTATGCTAACAAAAACGACTACATTAACAGATATAAATAAATCAAGAAATAAAATCACCGTAAAGCAAGATGATGGAGGAATATCCTACAGATTGTATAGCTTTACTAAGCTGACGATTCCCAATATCTCCGATCCAAAGATTGGTGACCTTATAGAAGGAGATGGAGTCAAATTAAGCTTTTCTGGTAATAACTTGATAGGAGTAGAAGTGATTCCGCCTGTATTTGGAAGGATAAAAACCTTAGAGACATATCGTGACAAAATGATTATCTCAACAAGGGATGGAGAACGAACCATCGATTTAGACAAAACAGTAAGTATATATAATAGTAATGGTACGAAGATGTCGATGGATAAACTAGAGGTGAATGATTATATTCAATTAATTGAGCTGGATGAGGAGTTAATTATTACACAAGCCAAACAAGCAACAGGTACATTAATTGTAGCAAATGGAGATCAAGGAAAGCTATATATGAAAGCAGACGATGGAGAATATTTAATCTATACCTTATCCGATCGTGTACGTGTATGGAAAGGAAATACGGAATACTATTTAGGTGATTTACAACCAGAAGATATGCTTATCCTCTATCTTTTCAATGAGGAAGTTGAAGCAATTACGATAAAATAAAAGTAAAAGACCTTAATGTTAAAAAAAAATCATCTACAAGCTAAGGCCTTATTTTCTTAGGAAAATAAGGCCTTTTTTTAATTTTTTAACCTATTTAGAATATAATCTACTATTGAATAATATATATCTAGTAAATATGGCTATGTACGAATCCTAATTCGATTATGGTAACTAGTACAGGACCTAGTGAAGGAGGGACAGGAATGATTGATTTACATACTCATATATTACCAGCGATAGATGATGGTTCAAAAGATTGGGATGAATCTCTAGAGATGGTGAGAGAAGGGGCCAATGATGGAATAAAGACGATTGTAGCAACCCCTCATCATATGAACGGTGTATACAAGAATGAAAGAAATGAGATCATCGAATTAATGTTTCAACTCAATCATTTGATAAAAGAAGAAGGACTGGATGTTAAGGTATTACCCGGACAAGAGATTAGAGTGTACGAACAGTTTGTTGCAGATTTGAAAAAGGGAAGGCTGTTAACCTTTAACGATAGGCATAAATATGTTTTTCTTGAATTTCCTTATGATCGGGTTCCTGTAGGTGCAGATCAACTTATCTTCGATATTCAATTAGCTGGGTATGTACCAATTATCCCTCACCCAGAAAGAAATCATGATTTAAGAGATAATCCTATTAAACTATATAATCTTGTAAAGCGCGGAGCATTAACCCAATTAACAGCAGGTAGTTTACTAGGATTATTCGGTAAGGAAGCTAAATCCTTTTCTGAAGAGATTATAGAATATAATCTTGCCCATATGATTGCTTCTGATGCACATCACGTAGGAAAACGTGGGGTGAAGCTATCCGAGGCTTATCAATCCATAAATAAAATGTTTGGAAGTCAAATAGAAAGCTATTTTAAGGAGAATGCAAATAGCATTATAGAAGGAAGAGATATTTATACAGATCCTCCATATAAAATAGAGCATAACAAAGGATTCTTTCATTTTCTTAAAGAAAAGATTTTATAACCGCATTTTATACGGAAAGACCCATTGGGTAAGCGACATGCTTATCACATGGATCTTT
>JAENYW010000123.1 GCA_016841555.1 Tepidibacillus decaturensis | reverse complement strand
AGTTCAGGGGCTACAGGAAGAATGCTGGGCTTTTTAATGGGTAGGTGGCTATACGATCATACAACGAAGAATAGTATCGTTGTATTGATGCTAGTTATATATCTGATTTCATGTATTAGTTTTATGAAATATGGTAGCGTATTAAAAAGAATGAAAGGATGAAAAACATGCCAAACATATGGACACATAAGATATTTGCAGAACGGATCGCTGAAAAAGCACGGCTCGATTTTACTAAGTATCATAAAGTATTTACTTTTGGTGCTCAAGGACCAGATCCTTTTTTTTATCATCATTTTTGGCCATGGAAAAAAAAGCATTCATTCGATTGGATTGGTAGTAAGCTTCATTCAGAGCATTGTGGTTTATTTTTAATAGAAATGATTAAATATGTCAAGCAGCATCCAGATGATTGGCTACTTAAAAGCTATGTATTTGGTTTTATTAGTCATCATATCTTAGATCGAAATGCTCACCCATATATTCATTTTAAGGCCGGGAATGATGGGAAACGACACACCTATTTAGAAGTTTTAATTGACACCCTTTTAATGAAGCATTATTACAAGATAGATACATGGAGAACTCCAGTCTATCCTCAGATTGACATTGGATATGATTTACCTTCTTCTATTCAAAATATGCTAGTCCATTTGTTAAAAGAGGTACATGAAATAGATATTTCTAACTTAAATCAGGTAATTAATCAATCCTATCAAGATATGAAAGGTGCTTTAAATTTTTTATATGATCCTAATGGCATAAAAAAGAGATTGCTTGGTAAACAGGTTTCCTTCTATACATATGCTAAAGAGATTCCAAACAAGGATATTCTTAATGTAAACCACAATGATTGGCTTCATCCTACTAATGAAAAAGAGGTTAGCACTGATAGCTTTTTTGATATTTTGCAAAGGGCTGAAGAGGAAGGTGTAGAGATTTTTCAAGCAATAGAGAACTACTTAACAGGAATGGAAGCGGATATTCAGCTTGTGGAGCAATTAATCGGAGATATATCCTATGATACTGGGAAAGCCTGTGATCCAACGATAAAGCTTACATTTTTTGAACCAATTATCTAGATAGAAAGAAAAAAAGCACCGTTTTTTAAAAAAAACGATGCTTTTTTTTCATATATTCATTACACTTCTTGGTAAGCTTCCTGTTGTCCTTTTTCAATGTTAACCTTAGATAGTAGCCAAATTCCTACGACAAAGAAGATAATTAAGGATACAATTCCATTACGACTAGAGCCTGTAAGCTGTCCGACGATACCAAATAGTAATGGCCCAAAAATAGCAGCGAATTTGCTAGAAATACCATAGAATCCAAAGAATTCTGCAGTTCGTTTTATAGGAACCATACTACCAAAGATAGAACGGCTAATCGCTTGAGACCCTCCTTGAACAAAACCAACCATTATTGCTAATATGTAAAAATGAAGAGCAGACTGCATGAAATAACCTAACATAACAATGAGTACGTAAATTCCTAAGGAAATGTATAAAGCTTGTTTTGAACCAATTTTACCAGCTAATTTTCCAAATAATAAAGCAAAGGGAATACCGACAAATTGAGTAATTAATAGTGCAGTAATCAGATCGTTTGTCCCAATGCCAATTTCACTGCCGTAAATAGTTGCCATCTTAATAATTGTGCTTATTCCATCATTAAACAACCAAAATGCGATTAAGAATTTTAATAGCTCTTTGTATCTTGTTAACTCTTTAAAGGTGCTAGATACTCGCTTAATTCCAATCACAAAATAGGATTGCGTACGTTTCTCTTGAACAGCTAAGCTTCTATCTTCATGCACATGACGAAATAATGGAATAGAAAAGAGAATCCACCAAATCCCTACAGATAGAAAGGAAAGCTGAGTAGCAAGTAATGTTTTCGCATCGTCTGTAGCACCAGGAATATGGAATAAATCAGGTTTTTGAATCATCATAAGAGCAATGAAGAGAAGTAATCCACCACCAATGTATCCATAAGCATATCCCTTAGATGAAATATAATCTATTTGATTTCGCGGTGCAATTTCAGGAAGGAAAGCATCATAAAACACATTTCCGCCAGAAAAACCTACCATCCCTATGATAAATAAAAAGGATACGAGAAGATAATCTCCTTCTCCAGAAAAAAATAACAAGCTACTGGCTATAGCTCCCATAAAAAGGAAAAATGTTAAAAATTTCTTTTTCGAACGTGAATAGTCAGCAATTGCTCCAAGAATTGGAGCAAGGAAAGCGACAATTAGCATAGCAATAGATTGGGTGTATCCCCAATAAGCAGTTGCAGTTGTAGCTTCTAGGTTAGCTCCTGCAACCTTTGTATAAAAAATGGGCAGAACGGCGGACATCATGACGGTGGCAAAGGCAGAATTTGCCCAATCATACATGGTCCAGCCGAATATGGTTTTCTTGTTCATTGCATTTCTCCTCTCCTATGTATAGGACTATCATACCATGGTTTTTTATTTCTCCATATATAAAAAAATCTGTTTTTACAAAAAATTTAAAAATTAGGGAGTGAACTCGTTCAGCTAGCTGAACATCGGGGAATCAGTGGGAAATCTTTTGCTTTACGTTTTTCGTGACAAAGAACGGGGAATCCTTTATACTAAATTTATTACTAAGTCATAATATGAAGTAACAAATTGCGATAAAATTCAATGAATTTTTGATACATAACCAATATCGCATGATTTTGACTAATAATAAATGTATTGGGGGAGTAATAAGATGAAGAATATTACGTTTGTGGTGGATAGTGGAAGCGATTATGAACATTCCTTGTCTTCTTATTTGGACTTTCCAGTTCGCGTTGTTCCATTGCATATTAATATTGAAGGAAAAGAATATTTAGATGGGGTAGATATTTCTAAGGATGACTTTTATCATGAAATGAATAAGGCAAGTGAATTACCAAAAACTAGTCAACCAACTCCACATTTTTTTCATGAAGTCTTCAAAGAGGAGCTAAACAAAGGGAATCAAGTGCTATTTGTTAGTATATCATCGAAATTAAGCGGAACCTATCAAAGTGCTGTAATTGCAAAGGAAATGCTTACAGAAGAAGAACAAAAGCAAATTTATTTAATCGATTCTTATAATATATCTGTCACTATTTTCTTGCTATTAATAAAGGCAAATGAGATGTTATTGAATGGGAATTCATTAGATGAAGTAGTGAAGGAATTAGAGACATATAAATCAAAAGTAAACTTTATCGCGTTATTAGACACATTAGAAAATCTCAAAAAGGGTGGAAGGATATCTACTACTCAAGCCACTATTGGTGGTATTTTGAACATTAAGCCATTAATTACCGTAAAGGATGGTTTAATAGATACCATCGATAAATTTAGGGGTAGGAAAAAAGGAATAAAATATATGTCTGATCAATTGAATGATCTGATAAGTCAGATTAATAAGGAAAAAGTATTTCTCGTGCATAGCTTTTTAAATATAGAAAAATTGAATGAAGAAGTACAGAGCATTGATTTATCTAAATATAAAGAAATCATTTATGTAAAGCTTGGAGCAACACTTGGAACACATGGAGCAGCAAATTTATTAGGTTTTGTATTTGAGAGGAATAACTAATGTTTAATGAAATAAAGAAAAATGAAATTGGGAAGAGCGCAGTTTTGTTAGCGCTATATGGAAATGATCAATCCATATTTCCAACCCTCTTAAACAGATTGGAGCAATTGGGATATAGAACTGTTACAGGAAAGGTTGGATCGATGGAGGTTCAAAAGGTAGTAGCCGCAATTGAAACGGCATCTAAAAAAAATGGGATGATAAGTGAAGCTATTTACCGTGAAGAACATGCTCTTTACCATGCAATTATGGAAGCGTTACACGGTATTACGAGAGGACAGGTAGAGCTAGGTAATGTGTTAAGGACAGTAGGACTCCGTTTTGCTGTAGTACGTGGCAATCCATATGTTAAGCCTGAAGAGGGCGAATGGTTAGCAGTTGCATTATATGGTACAATAGGTGCTCCTGTAAAAGGGTTAGAGCATGAAGCAATTGGGCTTGGAATTAACCATTTGTGATGTTTTTTGAAGGATTTTTTATTACGATGGAGAATAAAATGAGAGGGTGGGGTATCCATCCTCTTTTTGCATTTTTGAATGATTATATTTGATAGGAGGGTTTTTATGTCAAATTTAGTGCAAGAAAAAATTGACGCATATAAAAAGCTTTTACAAAAGATTATAGCATATGAGGAAGCAATTAATTTAATGGACTGGGATTTGAAAACGGTAGCTCCCAAGCATTCGATTGAAGCGAGATCAGAAACAATTGGTGTACTTTCTTCTGAGGTTTTTAAAATTAGTACATCAAAAGAAATGGAAGAGCTATTAACATTTCTATTATCTTCAGACAAGGATTACAATTTAGAACCAATAGTAAGAAGGTCTTTAGAGGAGCAAAAAAAGGAATTTGACCGTTATAAAAGAATTCCTGCAGATAAACATCAAGAATTTGTTGTTCTTACAACAAAAGCAAACAACATTTGGGAGGAAGCAAAGGATGCTGCAGATTTTAAGCTTTTTCAACCCTATTTGCAGCAAGTTGTACAAATGCTACAGGAGTTTACGGAATTGTGGGGATATAAAGAGCATCCTTATGATGCATTATTAGAAATGTATGAGCCTGGCATGACTGTAAAGCAGCTAGATATCATTTTTCAAGGCTTAAAGGAAGCATTAATACCTCTTGTTCAAGAAGTAGCGGAAAAGAAAGCAATAATAGGTGATTTTTTACGTTTGGATTACGACCTATCCAAGCAAAAGGAGCTTAATGAATTCTTGGTAGACCAGATGGGATATGATTTTCAAGCAGGAAGATTAGATCCTACCGTTCATCCATTTCAAACGACAATCAATCGTGGAGATAAACGTATCACGACGAAATACGTGCATAATGATCTTACTGTCTCCTTATTTAGTACACTTCATGAAGCTGGTCATGCTATATATGAACAAAGCATGGATTCACAACTGGACGAATGGTTATTAGCGGAGGGTGCTTCTATGGGGATTCATGAATCTCAATCTCTGTTTTGGGAGAATATCGTAGGACGGAGCAGTGAATATTGGGATTATTATTATCAAAAGCTAATCTCTTATTTTCCAGAGCAGCTTAAAACCGTCACTAAAGATGAATTTTATCGTGCTATAAACGCAATGAAAGCTTCCTTCATTCGTATTGAAGCAGATGAATTAACCTATCATTTTCATATCATATTACGGTATGAGCTTGAAAAAGAGTTAATCGCAGGAAATATACAGGTGAAGGATTTACCAAAGGCATGGAACGATAAAATGAAGGAATATTTAGGTGTCGTTCCTGAAAATGACGCACAGGGAGTATTGCAGGATATGCATTGGTCTGATGGCTCACTAGGTTATTTTCCGTCATATTCCTTAGGTTATCTCTATGCGGCACAATTTACCCATCAAATGGGGAAGGAACTCCCTGAATGGAAAGAGCAAATAAAAAAAGGTAACCTAATCTCTATTAAGGAATGGTATAATGAAAAAATTCATCGTCACGGGAGGTGTAAAACTACAAATGAATTAGTCAAAGAGGTTACTGGAGAGGAACTAAATCCTGATTACCTAACGGCATATTTAAAGGAGAAGATAAATCAGCTATATCAATAGTTCTTTAACTAAGCTTAGGCTAGAATTTTGTTAAGGGACTACATAATTGCTATAATCATTTCATAGGATAAAGGAGACTTGGTTCAGTTGATTTTCACTCCTGAAAAAGTAATAGATGATAAATGGTGGTGTATATTATGAATAATTATCAAAAAGAGTATGAACGCTGGTTGAATTATCAATACCTTCACGAGGAGCTATTAGAGGAGCTTAAAGGAATTCAAGATCAAACGAAGGAAATTGAAGAACGCTTTTATAAGGATCTAGAATTTGGAACAGGGGGCTTAAGAGGAATTATAAGTGCTGGTACCAATCGTATGAATATTTATACCATTCGTAAGGTAACGTTAGGTATTGCGCGTTTTATTATTAAACAAGGAAAAGCTGCAATGAATAGGGGGGTAACTATCGCATACGACTCTAGGAGATTTTCCAAGGAATTTGCGGAGGAAGCAGCAAGGGTTTTAGCAAAGAATGAGATAAAGGTTTATTTATTTGATGAGTTAAGACCAACGCCGCTATTATCCTTTGCAGTGCGTGAGCTACATGCTTTTTCGGGAATTATGATTACTGCGAGCCATAACCCGCCTGAGTATAATGGATATAAGGTATATAATCAATATGGTGGACAAATAACTGAAGAAATGGCAAATGCACTATATGATGAAATTAATCATATAGAGAATGTCTTAGAGATACCTGTTATAGCGTATAATGATGCTGTAGAACAGGGCATCGTTACGCTAATAGGGAATGAAATTGATCAGAAATATATAAAGCACGTGGAAACAATCCTGCTAAATAAAGATATAGTGAGGCAAGCTGGGGAACAGATATCGATTGTTTATACTCCATTGCATGGGACGGGAAATAAGCCAGTTCGTAACATATTAACTCATTTGGGCTTTAAAAATCTACATATTGTCAAAGAACAGGAATTACCGGATACGGAATTTTCTACTGTTAAAGCTCCTAATCCAGAGGAGATTGAGGTATTTGATTTAGCCATTTTATTGGCGAAGGAAAAAAATGCAGATATTATAATGGCGACAGACCCTGATGCAGACCGATTGGGTGTATTAGTGAAGGCTAATTCAACCTATCAAGCGCTAAATGGGAATCAATTAGGTGCATTAGTCTTATATTATATGCTATCTTTGATGAAGGGTAGAGGAGATTTACCTTCTAATGCAGCAATGATTAAAACGATTGTTACTTCTGAGCTTGGAGCTAAGATAGCGGAGGCAAATGGAGTAACCACAGAAAATACGCTTACTGGATTTAAATATATTGGAGAAAAAATAAGAGAATTTCAAGAAATAGGTAGTCATACCTTTATGTTTGGTTATGAAGAAAGCTATGGCTATTTGGTTGGAGATTTTGTTCGTGATAAGGATGCTGTTCAAATGACCGCTCTCGTAGCAGAAATGGCATTGTACTATAAGCAGAAAGAAAAAACATTATTTGATGTTTTAGAAGAAATATACCAGGCTTATGGCTATTTTATTGAAGATCTTTTCTCCATTACCTTAAAGGGGATAGAAGGAAGTAAAAAAATTAGTGAGATTGTTTCCTCCTTTAGAAATAATCCTCCAAGGGAAATCGGCGGAATAAAAGTGAAACAATATGAGGATTACTTGTTACAGGAAATAAGAGATGTGGTAATGGAGAAAAAGACGACCATTGACTTACCAAAATCTAATGTGCTTAAATTTGTTTTAGAGGATGAATCATGGATTGCGATGCGTCCTTCTGGTACTGAGCCTAAATTAAAATTTTATTTTTCTACTGTCTCTGGTTCAGAAGAACAATCAACCATGCAGCTACAAGCACTTAAAAAAGCAATATTTGAGATTGCAGAAATAGAGTAGGAAGTTTAGAGGGGGAAAAGAATGAGAATTGAGTATGCTGATAGGATACATCGATTACCTGATCAGTTTTTCGCTACATTAGTTAAAAAGGTTGGAGCATTAGTTAAAGAAGGACATGATATTATTAATCTAGGGCAGGGTAATCCTGATGGTGCAACTCCTCAGCATATTGTAGATAAACTGAGAGAAGCGGCATTAAATCCAAAATATCATGGGTATTCTCCCTTTACTGGTTATTCTTTTTTAAAGAAAGCAGTTAGTGATTTCTATCGACGAGAGTATGGGGTAGACATTGATGCTGAAACAGAGGTAGCTATTTTGTTTGGTGGTAAGGCTGGGTTAGTTGAAATTAGTCAGTGCTTGCTAAATCCAGGAGATATTGCACTTGTTCCTGATCCAGGCTACCCCGATTATTGGTCGGGAATTGTAATGGCCAAAGCCCAAATGTATAGTATGCCGCTTTTAATAGAAAATAGCTTTTTACCTGATTATCAGCAAATTCCAGTAGAAGTATTAGAAAAATCGAAGATAATGTTTTTAAATTATCCGAATAACCCTACGGGGGCAATTGCATCGAAGGAATTTTTTGAAGATACGATTCGTTTTGCAAAAGAGAATGAAATCCCTGTCGTCCATGATTTTGCTTATGCTGCAATTGGCTTTGATGGGCATAAACCAATTAGCTTTATGCAAACTCCTGGCGCAAAGGAAGTGGGAATTGAGATATATACGATGTCTAAAACCTATAATATGGCTGGCTGGAGAGTAGCTTTTGCAGTAGGAAACCCAGATATTATTCGTGTGATAAATTTGATACAGGATCATTATTATGTTTCCATATTTGGTGCTGTTCAAGAAGCAGCGGCAGAGGCATTAAATGCATCTCAAGATGCTGTTAAGCAGCTTGTTGCACGTTATGAGGGAAGAAGAAATACTTTATATAAAGCCTTACATGAAATTGGCTGGAAGGCAGAACCAACAGCAGGCTCATTTTTTGCTTGGCTACCTGTGCCAGAGGGTTATTATTCCAATTCCTTTGCTGATCTTCTTTTAGAAAAAGCACATGTTGTAGCTGCACCAGGATTAGGCTTTGGTGGATATGGTGATAAGTATGTTCGAGTAGGTTTACTAGCAGATGAAAAGAGACTACTTGAAGCTGTTGAACGAATTGATAAGCTTCAGTTGTTTTAAGGGAGTAAATAAGGATTGACTAACTTATCTACAAGGAAGGGCTGTGTATGAAAAAGAAAATTGTTTCCATTCAATTCCCTGTTCAATTGGCA
>JAENYW010000122.1 GCA_016841555.1 Tepidibacillus decaturensis | reverse complement strand
TAATTCTTTGGCAGGCTCCTTCCTCCAATCAGTTGCAGATTTTTCTTTGTAGAGTAAAAAAACATCTGCTTCTTTTTCAACTTCACTAAAACTCCATTCAAAATCCAGATGAATCTCATTAATAGAAGAGGACTCGATATTTGGAATGAAATTTTGCTTCAAAATCCATTTATTTTCTTCTTTAATTGAATCGATCTGTTGAGACAAATTTACTAGATCAGATCTAAATAATTGGAAATCTGAACTCTTACTTGCAAATTGATTACTGAGTTTTTTCTGCATGTTTTGAATTATGTTAAAGTACACTATATTAATAATCAGGTTTATTGATAAAATAGCAACTATTAGTAGATAAATCTTTTTGCTCAAACCATACCCTCCCCATAAATAAAGTTCCCTTTTCAGATTATGCTTATTGTCACACTACGCCTTTCTTGCTTTAAAAACAAAAGATAGTGGGAGCTTTTGTGCTTTCGTTGATCTATCATCAATTTCATCTGTCATTTGTAAAGTACTTTCATTAGTTTGTTCTACCATGCTTTCAATAATAAAACCAGCGTCTGCCAAAGCATTAATATATGTAGAAATTTTCCTATTAGGTAACATAAGCTCCATATCATCTACTATTTGTGAATACCACTCTTCATCAAAATAACTTTTCTCAAAAACAAGCTTTCCTTCATTAACAACAACACAACTATGCAAAGGATGCTTCCAACTGAAAATAAAAATACCATCTTTCTTTAAATAAGAAGCAATACGGTGGAACACTTTTTTCAAGTCAGTTGCCCAACCTATTGCATATATTGAATAAACTATATCAAAATAGTCTTTGGGTATGCCACTCTCATCCTCCATAGCAGCACATATAAGCTTTGGAGAATAATTGTTTTTAGCAAGAAATTTTTTTGCGTTTTCAAGTTGTTTTTGTGAAATATCAAGTCCCCATAATTCTCCTGCATTTCTATCAGCATGGAATTTTAATGAATGTCCACTTCCACAACCAATTTCAAGCATTGTTTTCCCTGTTACATCACTAAATAAATTCAACTCATTTTCCGTTACAAATTGAACACCATATTCAGGTAGAGCAGTAGCTCCAAACCATCTATCCGCATTAGAAGTCCAATATGTTTCATTAACTTGAAGTATGGTTTTATTTTTCATATAACTGTCCTTTCATACATAATATAATTGATATTTAGTCCTGAAAAAACTTAATCTATATCTAAATATAGCTTTATGGCTTTTTTTATGGATTGCTTGATATTTTCAGATTTAATTTCACCTATTTTTTCATTTAATCGTTCTTTACTGATTGCTCGGATTTGATGAGCCATCGCAATCGAATCCTTGGATAGACCTGTATCTTTTGCTGGTAATAGTACCTCAATTGGATATATTTCCCTTCCTGGTTTTAAGCTAGTTACAGAAATAATAGTAACGATTGGTAGTGCTTCGTTTACTTCTTCCAAAGATATAACTAAAACAGGTCTTATTGCTGCTTGTTCAGAACCTTTGGTAGGATTTAAATTAGCCCAGAAAATTCCCCATTGATAATTTACCATTCGGAATTATCCTTTGCAGTTTCATTGTCGATTGCTTCGAAGACTTTCATGCTTTCATTTAAATCCTTTAAAAAAATAGTGTCTTTTGAAGCCTTTAACATTTGATTTCTTAACATTTCTTTTTCAATCCTTTTTGAATACTCCTCAAGAGCTTCTTTGACAGCAGCATTTACTGATGGTATATATTTTTCTTTTACATACATTTTAAATTTTTCAATTAGCTCAGGTGGTAAGTTAAACGTAACGTTTTTTGACTTCGGCATACAAACACCTCAATATTGTTAATTTATATTGTATAATATTATTGTATCTTGAAATCGTTGCTTTATGAATGGTTTTTTATCATCTGCTAATCCCTCGGTGTAAGAATTAATTCTATTCATGGATTCCATAATATCATTCAAAAATAATAGATAACGCTTTTTCATTGAAATTGTACCTCACTTACAATACTCTTGGAATTCATTATTCAAACATCTAATACTTTAGTCCTTAAAAAGAATTAGTTTTATAATTTAAACTTTCTTTCAATACGCCTTAGCTTTATCCCTTTATTTATTTCCATTTTATTATTTACGATGATTGATGGTATCTTACATTTAAGATTATTAAATAAGGAAGTTAAGGACCGAGTAATTTTTGCTTCTATCTGTTCTGTGTATTCATTATTTGCTGTAAAATTCACTTCTATCAAATGTAAATTGTGCTGAACAACCTTGTATTCATTTATTTTGTTTGAAGAAGATATGATTGCTCTTCTTATAAAATCAGGGAAAATAGGAATTAATTCTTTGTTTAATGTATGAGGTAAATAAAATAAATCATCACTTCTTCCTTCTATTTGTTTTATAGGAGTAAATACTGAACCACACGCGCAGGTCTCCTTATTTTCTGTCAATATGTCGTTTAAATAGTATCTTATGATAGGCTGAGTAGTTCTTGAAAAATCAGTAATAATAGGACTAAATTTTCCTAAGTCTTTATCTATATAATTTTTTTCTATAGCCACTATATCTTCGTTTAAATGTAAGGTTCCATATTTACACGTAGAAGCAAGAAAGCCTTCCGTACATTGATAAACCTGATGAAGCAATTGACGAAAATGCTTCTCTATATACTCTTTATCTAAAGGCTCTAAAACCTCTGCAACAGATATTACTTTATCTGGATTTATATCTAATTCACCATTTTGAATATTATTTGCTAATATACGTAACATAGACGGAGGAGCGACGACAATTGACGGCTTATACTTGTTCAGTTTATCTACATGATTTCTCATATCATCTAATAAATCGAAGAATTCAAATTTTACTTTTCCTTTATTTACTGTAGTGTAAAGATTACTATTAGCTCTTAGAAAAAATGCCACCTTTTGTCCTTTTCTTGAAAATAATGATGTAGGCAATACTTTTGCCAAAGCAGCACCAGCCCACTTTATCCTTTCATCCTCACTAACTAAGAATAAGCCTCTATTTCCTGATGTTCCAGATGATAATCCTATTGTTATATCATCTATTTTAGGAGAGAAATCTCTAGTATTTTCTGCCTCTAAGGCAATCTTAAAAGCTTCCTCTTTCGTTATTTGTTTCGTATTTAAGCTATCGAAATTTTCCATCATTAAATCCTTATTAATAATAGGTAGTTCTCGCCAATTATCTAAAGAGTATCCTTTATATAGTTCTCGATAATAAGGGGATTTTTTTACAACCCATTGTATATGCTTCTTTATTTTTTTATCTTGCCACTTTTTAAGATCTTCTCTGCTTTTAAAGCGATAACCATATTTAGTCTTTATATATTGAATAATAATTTTTATAATATCTCTCAAAATAGCGCCTCTATTCTATTTTGTTTTTATTCTATTTGAATGGGAAGGTATAATTTTAATCTCTGGATATTTCTTATGTAGATAACTAATTTTATTTAAAGTATCTACATAATTATTTGGGTTGTCCATAATCAAATGTGAGACTTTACTTGGAAGTTTTAGTTCTTCATAAGCTTCCTCAATCCAACAGGAATCAGCTATAAAAAAATATGGCTGTTTATCTTTATCTGTCAGATAAATACCATATTGACCTTTTGTGTGACCTGATAAATGAATTGCCGCAATTTTTCCATCTCCAAATAGATCATATCCCTTTTTAAATATTGAATCTTTAACGGGATTATCAATTGTTTCAAAATCCTCTATATACATGCTTCTTTCTTCAAAATCATAAGGAAGTAATTCTGGGATAAAACCATTCTTAACGGCTGCTAGGCCACGTTTGTTTTTTAAATAATGATATTCTTCTTTAGAATATATAAAGGTAGAATATGGAAATAATTTTACTCCTCCTATATGGTCAGCATGAAAATGAGAAATAATGATGTATTTTATATCTTTTGCCTCAACTCCGTATTGCTGTAGCTGACTTAAGGAACTATCCCAATCATCTACATATACTGGAGTAATCTTACCGTAGATATTATATGGGAATTTTTTTGTTAATTTATAAAATTCAGTAGAGTACCCTGTATCAAACAAAATATAACCCAAATTAGGATGTTTAATTAAGGCAAACAGCGCTGGAAACTTAATGCTTTTCCATTGACCATCTTTTTTAATGACTCTTTCAATGTGAGTGCAGTATCCAGCTTGAAAAATAGTAACTTCCATTATTTATTCTCCTTTATCCACCATCTTGCGAATATATCTAATCCTTCTTCTATGCTGGTTTTAGGTTGATAACCTAATTCATTTTTTGCAGCAGATATATCTAAGGTTTGGCTTAATGATAGTAATCCAACAGTATATTTTGTCATTAAAGGTTCATTCCAAAAAAGAAAATATTTATGGGTGATTTCTAATAGATTTGCAATAGTATAAGCTGTTGTATAAGAAATAGTCTTTTTATTAAAATTTGTACCTATCTTTGTAAACATTTTCTCTAGTATATCAATTAACTTCATAGGCTCCCCGTTTGTTATATTATACTTTTTACCCAATGTACTAGTAGGGGCGTCCATGGCAAGAAGTAAAGAGTCTACTACATTCTCTACATATGTAACATCTACAACTGCTTGTCCGTTATTAATAATAGGCACTCCACCTTTATTATTTACTCTAATAATTCTTGGTAGAATCGCATTATCATTTGGACCAAATAAGGCTCTAGGTCTGATTGTTATAACAGGTAAGCCGTCTTTATGTGCTTTATCTATTTCATCTTCTGCCATCTTTTTTGTCTCTGCATAAAAATTAACAGACTTATCAGGGAGTGGGTCAGTTTCTGATATATTAAAACGGTTTTTGAAGTTAAAATAAATACTAGGCGTAGAAATATGTATCAAACGTTTAATATTATTCTCTTTTGAAGCTAGTACAATATTTTTAGTAGATAAGACATTACTATTATAAAAATCCTCATATCTTCCCCATGGCGAAGATAATGCAGCAGCGTGGAAAATATAATCCATATTTCTTTTTGAAAGTATTGTTGTATTTATATCTTCAAGATTTCCTTGAATAAAATGAATACCTCGTTTTTCTAACTCTTCTCCTATTACTCTATTTCTTCCAATAACAGTAACATCGTGGCCCAAATATTTAAGACGAGCTACTAGTTTTCTACCTAAAAAACCTGTCCCACCAGTAACTAATACTCTCATTCTTTCCCCTCCCATTCTATATCTTCAGTTGTCATTTCTAATAATGATTTGTTGTGTTTTAAACTTCTATAAAACAAATCTATTATAACAACAAATTGATAAAAGTAGGGCTTTATATCTTTTTGGGAAAAGATTGCATCTTTAGAAAATTTTATAACCTTAATCCAGTCCTTGAAATTTTTAAATATATATCCATTAAGAAATCCATAAATAATCATAGCACTTCCTAGCATAGATTGATTATCCTGCTTAGGCAGGATAAGTTCACTATTAGGATCTAAAAATGCTTTATCTATATCGCTTTCTTTCGAAAAAAGATGTAAACCACTTATTGCCCTAGGGTTACATTCTAAGGGATAAATTTTGCCATCTTTGGTTTGTATAAAATCAAAGGAGATTTGTCCAGTAAAATCAATTTCCTTTATGAATTTATCTGCTATATTAAATATTGCTTGATTTTCTTCGTACTTAAAGTAAATATTAGCACCTAGTCCTGCAGTATATAAAGTTGGATATGCTGTATAAGCAACAATTTTACCCTTATGAACAATAGAATATGTGCAATATTGTATCCCTTCAATAAACTCTTGAAGAACCCATGTTTTTTTATCGGATATTTCTATACTTGGAAGACCATCTTTCTTTCTAAGGATATGGGTATTAGAAGCAAAACGAGAATATACTGGTTTAAGTACAAATTTGTAATTATCATCTAACTGGTTTACAAATACAGATAATTCTTTATATGAGCTAAAAAACCACGTTTCAGGGACAAGAAATCCTTGTTTTTTAAACTCCTGAATAAACTTCCATTTGTTATGTAGCATCTCTAATTTAGATATATCATCTGTAAAAACAGTACAATACTTTTCTAATTTTGATTTACTTTTAGCAATATGGAAAGTTTCTTCTGATGTGGGAATAATTAAATCAATATTATATTCATCAATAATTTTAATAAGTGAAGAGATGAATCCTTCATAATCATCATTAGGTTTAGGAATTAAAAAATTCTTCTCAATAGCATTAGACTTTTTGGATAAATGCCTACTTATACTCTCGGCTGTATAAATGGAATGATCTAAATCATTTAATAATCTCGCTAAGTGAAGACCAACTGGTGCCCTACTACCAGTTATGAGAATCTTTTTTTTAGTATTCAAGAATAATACCACCTATCGAAAGACCTGCAGAAGTTCCGATTAATAGAACTTTATCTCCATGTTTTATTTTTCCTTGTTTTATAGCTTCATGTAATGCCATAGGAATAGAAGCTGCAATTGTGTTTCCATGATTCTCGATTATATCCATATATTTTTCTTTTGGTATACCTAATTTTTCACGTAATATTCTCATAGCCATTCCACTAGCCTGATGTGGAATTACTAAATCCATATCATCCAGTGTAAAATTAGTATTATTAAATAATCTTTTTATAAAACCGTTAATTTCTTTTAGTACCAATCTAAAAATAGCTTTTCCATCCATATCAAAAAGAAATTCTTCTTTTGTTATATTTGAATAATTCCTTGGATGAAGTTTGGTTCCTCCACCACGAATTTCAGTTTGATGTGCGCCTTCACTATAGGTTTCCATTAATGAAGCTACTATCTTAGATTTGCCATCTTTACTCTTTTCTATAATGATAGCAACTGCACCATCCCCAAACAATACTGAGCTCTCTTTTTGTTCCCAATTAACTCCTACAGAAGCAATCTCTGATGAAACTAAAATTACTCTATTATACCTATCTGCTTCAACCAGATAAGATATCATATCAAGACCTGTAACAAAACTTAAACAGGTAGAATTAATATCAAAAGCTGGAATCCTAGAACCTTGCCAATTCAATTGTTCCTGAATTAATGAAGCTGTACTTGGGATAGGCTGTTCATAAGTACCACTTGTAGAAATAATACAATCTATGTCTTCCATTTGTAGATTAGCATCTTCTAGTGCTAATTTAACTGCATGTGCCCCCATTTCGGAAGCTGTTTCACTTACCACATGATGCCTTTGTTTAACTCCTGATTTCTTCTCAGTCCAACCGCTTGAAAGACCTAATTTCTTATCTATTTCACTTGAAGTTACTATCTTACTAGGCAAATATTTTCCTGAACCTAATAGTTTTATTCTTCTATTCATATATTTTCTCCCTCAGCTAATATTTCGATTTTCATTTGTTTTTTAAGAACATTGAACCTCCGTATCTTTTTAGTTTCGAAATTTACGAATAATGTGATATATAAACCTTTAAAAATTATGCTCGTATTCTTCATTATATCTTTAGGGTATATGTAAAATCAGTTAGAGAAAAGGACTATAAACCAGAAAATAGCCTATTAAGGATACAGCAATAATGGTCATTATATAAATCAACTTATTATTTGCTTTTTTATAGACCCAACAACATAATATTGCCAAACTAAGAAAATTAAAAATGAGTTAAAACAAAAATGTATGATTTTTATAAAAATAGATACTTACAGCAATTGTTTCCGCAGTTAATCCACTAACTGGCAATGCATATAGAAAGCTGCTTAGCTTATTCCCTTTGTTCCAGAAATAAAGCACGTAACCAATAGCACTACACACTAAGGCAAAAACATTATACAGTATAAACAGATTCCATTGAAATCCTTCATTATAGAATCTCGGTATAAAAAACCCGAGTATATATTTCAAAAAGTAAAAGCTAAAATTCATACCGATTAGGTATAGGAGAACGTTAATAGCAGCATTTATATTTGAAGAACTAAAGTATATAACTAACGTCACTGTTAACAGGTTTGTTTTATGATTCTATTGTTAGAGTGTTTATTTCACTTCATGGTTAGCATCATGAAGTTTTTTCTTGGAAACTGCGAAACCAATCGAAAGTGTTATCGGATGTTCAGTTCTTCTATGGATTACTATCTAAAAGTCTTATCTCTGGAAAATGTTCTTTCCAATATTCTTTAATTGTTGTTAAAACTTCTTTCTTTTGATCATCACTGATTCCATAAGTTGTAAAATCAATATCACACCAATACTTATCATTCATAAAAATGTACTCCCAATTTTCCTTGATTTCACAAAAAAAATCCATAGAATTATAATCTAAAATCTCTTTCCATATCTTGAACTGTTCAATTAATGTCTTTCTCTCAAATATCGTTAATTCTGGTGTAAGTCCGATATAATTAGATCCATAAAATACATTAACTAATCTGATTGGACCTACAATGTTATTATTAAATTCATTTAATTCTTCAGCGGGTATCCATAGTTCATTGTGTACTCTAGAACCCACTATTTGCTCTTGATATTTATCTATAAAGGGACTTCTTACCTCAAATTCAGTAACAAATCCAACAAACCCAGAAAACTTATCTTTTGTATTCCATTTATAAGCAATTTCATCAGCATATTGTTTATTTAGAACAGGGTAAAAAATAGGTTGTTCAGGAAGCCTTGGAGGAAATCCTTTAAGATTCAAGTCTAGTATTAATTTCATTTCATTTAATCCGACTGGACGAAATAATATTTTCATCTTTTTGTTCCTTTCAACTGAATTTCGAGTCAAGGTAGACACACCAGTTGCCCGGCGCACCTTCAGTCGAGTAAGCAAGGGGATAGCTTCTCACGGAACCGGACTTGAAAGTCTCCCTTCATCCGGCTCTTATCATTCA
>JAENYW010000121.1 GCA_016841555.1 Tepidibacillus decaturensis | reverse complement strand
ACACTACATTAAATGGAAAGAGGAGGATAGATAAAAGTGAATAATGAAGAAAAAATATTGAACCTATTAGAGAAAGTGTATATCGATTTACAAGAAACTAAGCTGGATTTAAAAGAAACTAAGCAAGATTTAAAAGAGGTAAAAAAGACAGTACTTCATATTGAAAATGATCACGGGCAGAAATTATCCGCCTTATTTGATGGTTACAAGCAAAATTCGGACAAGCTGGATAGAATTGAAGCAGAGGTATCTAAACATGAAGAGATTATTTTAAGGAGAATAAGATAATTCTAAAAAAAATATCCTAAAACACTTATGTATCAAGGTTTTAAGACATTCTCGCTTTTATATTCAATTGTCTCATATTATTCAAATGGCGTCCCAGGAGGGATTCGAACCCCCGACACACGGCTTAGAAGGCCGTTGCTCTATCCTGCTGAGCTACTGAGACTTATAATTATTAATGGACTCCGCTATTCTAGCACACGGTCTCTTCCAACAAAAGAATTTAATTCGACGTAGCGGTCAGAATATATATGGAGCGGGTGATGGGAATCGAACCCACGCTACCAGCTTGGAAGGCTGGAGTTCTACCATTGAACTACACCCGCTAATTGAAAATTACCTTCGGTTGAACTACTTCTATGCTAACTTTCGATCGTTGTGCTGTGAATTAAGCGACAAATGTTATTATAGCAGGTTTATTTTTTTACGTCAAATATTTTCATATAAAATATACCATGTTTTTTATAGTATTTTATGGAAGCTGGTGTAATAGCTCTGCTAGTGCTTTTGCACGATGACTAATCTTATTTTTTAATTCTGGACTAATTTCTGCCATTGTTTTATCAAACTCAGGTAAATAAAACAATGGGTCATAGCCAAACCCATTACTTCCTTTTGATTCCGTCATAATTAACCCTTTCAAAGTTCCACGTACAATAATGGTTGATTTCCCTGGAATTGCAAAGGCAATTGCACTGACAAATTGAGCTGCTCTTTCTTCCTTTTCTATCTCCTTAAGAAGAAGCAATAGTTTTTGATTGTTTTTTTGATCATCTTGTTCTTCTCCTGCAAATCGTGCAGAATAGATTCCTGGTTCCCCATTTAGTGCATCCACCATTAGACCAGAATCATCTGCTATAACAGGTAACTTCAAATATTCACTGATTGTCTCTGCCTTTTTTTTGGCATTTTCCTCAAAGCTTGTTCCATCTTCAATAACCTCTGGTACTTCAGGAAATTCTACTAAGGATCGAACTTGAATGCCTAGTTTGTTTAGCATACTTGCAAATTCTTTTCGTTTTCCCTGATTCTTTGTTGCAATAACTACTTCCTTAAGCATCCTATTTTTCTTATTCCTTTCCAACTGCATTAGCAATGTCCCCTAATGCTTCTCTTTGTATTTCTATTAATTGGTTAATCCCTTTTTTTCCTAATTTTAATAGCTGTTGGAACTCTTCTTCATCAAAAGGAGCTTCCTCCCCTGTTCCTTGAATTTCTACATATTTTCCTTCACCAGTCATCACTATATTCATATCTACCTTTGCGTTAGAATCTTCTTCATAATTCAAATCTAGTCTTGGCTGATTATCAATGACTCCTACACTAGTTGCAGCGATAAATGATTGCACTGGCATTGTATTTAATTTCCCGTCATGCATTAATTGGTGACAAGCATCGACCATAGCTACAAGTGCACCTGTTATGGATGCTGTTCTCGTACCTCCATCTGCTTGTATTACATCACAATCTATCCAAAGTGTCCTTTCCCCTAATGCCTCAAGATTTACCACTGAGCGAAGTGCTCTCCCGATTAATCTTGAAATCTCCATTGTTCTACCACTAACTTTTCCTTTTGTAGATTCACGAACATTTCTTGTATGGGTAGCTCTTGGAATCATGGAATATTCTGCTGTTACCCATCCCTTTCCTTCCCCACGCATGAAAGGAGGAACGCGATCTTCAATGGTTACAGCACAGATAACCTTCGTATCTCCCATTTCAATTAATACAGAGCCTTCAGGATGCTTAATATAATTCCTTGTAATCGTTACTTTTCTTAGTTCGTCATTCTGTCTTTCATCGTTTCTCATTGATTAACCTCCAATATATATGTACTCTAAAATCATAGTATGACCTAAAAAAGATAAATTGTTGCAAAAAGAAAAAGGGGTAGTACACTACCTCTTTTTATGATACATCAAAATGATCCATTTAACCAATAATCAATTAAAAAATTGCGCTATTAATAAATACAGGCTTATTGATTGGTTTTGCTAAGTCTTCTGGTAATAATGTGGATTCACCTTTTACTTTAAGTTTAATTGCTGGTATCTCTGTATTTTCTGCTAAAGACCATACAATCATATCTATTACATCTTGGGATAGCTCTTGATTAAAGCCTAAGATATCTTCATCGAAGTCAGCAACCAATAGCTGATTACTGACTTCGACGCTTAAAACCTTTGTCGTAGGTAATATTGGTGAAGATAATCCTGTACCTGATTTTGGTCCAATAATTAATTGTTCAAGTGTTGCTTTGGCAATATTATCTGTTTTAGGTATCATTCTAGTAATAGGTACTAAGTAATCATTTTTTTCAGTTGTTTTATTAAAATACAAGGTAACAAAAGTTGTTTGCCCAATTTGAATATTGCTAGCTAACTCCAAATTAATACCATCTATTCGACTTATTGGTCCTATAATTGGTGTATTCCAAACAGGCATTACTTCCAACGTATATCCATTTACTCTTATTTCTACCTTTTCAACGGTGGGAAATTCCGTTAAGCTCCATGTAATTGCTTCAAGAATTTTTTTCTCTACTTCAGGACTATCTGCTTTATAACTTAGAAATTCTTTAGAAAAATCAACAATTGCTAATTTTTCCTCTGGTTTTATGTTCATAGTAAAATTCGTTCCCTCAGGAAGGATTGTTTTAAATCCAATAGGTAACATCGTCTCCCCTGGTCCACCTGCTGTCATATATTTCAGTACTTCCTGACCAATCCCTTCTACCTTAGGTATTTCCATTGTTAAAGGAACAACATTTTCATTTTCATCGAAAAAATAAATCGTTAGTTTTACTGTTTGAGCTTCCTCAGTCGCCATTCCTTTCCCAGTATCCGAAGGAGCTTGTTCTGTATTTAAATCAGTTACTTCCAAGCTAATATCCGAATTATCTTCTAAACTTAGATCTACTGGTGGTGGATCAATCTCCATCGTTTCTTCCGGACCATATAATCCACATCCAGTGAAAAGAAAAATAAAGATAGAAAATATCATCATGATTTTTAATCCTTTAACCTTCATATTTATTCCCTCCTATAAGCTTATCTAGTTCTATGTATACGAGCTATTAAGGGAAATATGTCCAAAAAATATTTAGGAAACTAAAAAAAGCCACATAAGTGGCTTGCAGACTGATGAAAATTACTTTGAAATACTTTTCGCTGCTGTAATATCGACCTGCTCTACATTGATATGTTTACCTAACCAGCTTTCAGCAATTTGCTTAAATTGCTTTTTATTCCCCGAGGTAAAAAAATGATGGCTTGGAATATTGGCATTGTCAGCTAATAAACACTGATAATGTAGAACTGTACTCATTTCTCTTGCTGTTTCTTCTGCCGAACTTAATAATTTTACATGCGGTCCAACAACCTCTTGTATATACTCACTAATTATTGGATAATGAGTACATCCCAAAATTAAAGCATCCATATCAAATTTTTTTATAGGCTTTAACGCATCCAAAACTATTTTTCTAATCTCCTCTTCTGAATGATTCCCCTCTTCAACTAAGGGAACTAAAGTAGGACAAGCTTGACTTTCAATTTTAAGCTTCGGGTTGATTTTAGTTAAAGATTTTTCATATGCACCGCTCTTTATTGTACCGTCTGTTCCAATTACTCCTATTTTACCTGTTTTTGTATTTTTAATAGCAGCAACGCTTCCAGGACGAATCACGCCAATTACTGGTATATCGACTTCCTTTTTCACAGTCTCGAGAGCAACTGCTGTAGCAGTATTACATGCAATAACAATCATTTTTACATGGTAATCTAACAAAAAATGAACAATTTCATGTGTGAATTGTTTTATTTCTTCAGCAGGTCTAGGACCGTAAGGTAAACGAGCAGAATCTCCAAAATAAATAATCTCTTCATGAGGTAATTGTCTAAAAACCTCTTTTACAACGGTTAAACCACCTACACCTGAATCTAATATACCAATCGGCTGATTATTCCCCATCTATTTAAAGTTCCCTCCCAAGAAGTACTTAACCTATGATATGTATTCATTATTCATTTGGTTTATAAATCCTGCTTCATTGCTTCAAATAGGCTATTAATGGAATCGTGTATTGCTGTAATTTGTTCATCATTGATATCCGTTAGTATAGAAGAGAGATAATTTCTTCTTGCTTCAATCACATCATCGATAATTTTTTTCCCTTTATCTAATAAATGTATTTGAACGACCCTTCTATCCTTATTATCTCTAATTCTTTCTAGCAATTGATTGCTCTCCATACGATCAATAAGATCCGTTGTAGTACTAAAGGCAAGATACATCTTATTACTAAGATCCCCTATTGTCATATCCCCTTCCTCATTAAGCCACTGTAAAGCAACAAATTGCGGAGGAGTTATTGGGAAATTTTGTAATATTTCTCGCCCTTTCTGTTTAATAATAACGCTCATTTTACGTAAAATAAATTCCATATCGTTTATTGTCTCTTGCAATTGGTTTACATCCGCCATTCAAAAACCTCCAGCAATCTTTTTGCTCATTATAACAAAAAAAAGCCACTCATTGTATTAAAAAATAAAGGAAAATGAATTCTCAATAAGATATAACGGCTTATTATTATGAAAAAATGATACCCCTAGACATTACAAAAGGATATCAGTTTTTTGAGTTTTTTTCCTAAGCCAATTAAATATGCTCTGTATCAACCACTCCCATACATCTTCCCCATTTTTCAACCGCATAATTGGAGCTATTATTGAAAGAGTACTCCTTACTCTTATCGGTAAAAGATCATACTGATTTATAACCCAAGCTTTCTTTTTCTCTCCGTCCTCTTCTAACCATTGTTTTCTTGCCCTTCGTTCTGCTTCAAAAATGAAAGCTTTCGCCAAGTTCTTTGCTTCCTTCCAGTTAATTGTCAAATATAAAAGGGCACTACCCATAAACAGGATAATGCCCAGCCAATCATTTATAATTTTTAATAGTTCCACCATATTAATCTCCCTTCTTTTTAATAATTACAATTTTCTTATCATAATCTATTTGAAAATCTAACCCTAAACGATTTGCCATTGAATAGATTTCCTGAAACGATATTACGAATGAATCAGATGATGTTTCTTCTTTTGTATTTGGTAGTCGATACGGGTGCCCTATATAAAGACAAAAGGCTCGAACAACCGCTTCAGCATAATCCTTCCAATTTTTCAGGAGCAATTTAGTATCTTCAAAATTGGTAGAAAAGCCATACTCGATAATCGTCGTTATCACCTTTCCTGTATCACGATGCATAAAATAATAATCCATGTCTTTATTAGTTAGGCTTTCTTTTGAAAAAAACCTCCGCCCAACCATACCTTGGTTTATGATTTCCTGATAAATAGCACGAGCTAACTTACTTTCAGCATGGATAGAATGAATGGTCTCTACTCCCCTTGCTGTAGATATAGCTGCATTGATGTGGTTGGAGATACAATGTTTTGCACCACTATCTTTTATAAGCTTCGTGCGATTTGTTGGAGATAAATAAATATCATCCTGTCGTGTAATTGTCACAGGTACATCTAATTCTTGAAACCGTTGATATTGATATAAGCTTATTTTTAGTGTCATATCCTTTTCTTTGAAATATTGATTGGATCCACCGCCTGGATCTTTGCCGCCATGTCCTGGGTCGATGATTAGCATAGGTTTTTCTTTCATTTCATTTACCTCATCATTTCCTGTTTAATATCTCGAATTTCATCAATAATAATATCGTATTTTTCACTAAACTTATCTAAGGTATTGTATAGTCTGTTTTCTCTTTCCTTGTTGTTTTTCATAACATAGATTAAAAGCCAAACAAAAAGGACCGCGAACGGTCCTTGAGTAAAGAAATATCTTGCTAAATCCATTTCCAAATATATCACCACTTTCATAGACATAATAAAAACACCTTGTGGTGTTAGTTCGTAAAAAGTTCCTATTGTGTACTAAGCTTTTTCAACATATCGTAAATCTCACTTTGCCTAGAAGCTATATCTAACTGTAACTGGTAAATATCTTTATTTGTAGGCTGTTTACTAGGATTAGTCACATGCCACTTGATACGTGTTTCTCTTATCTCTCTTAACTTCTGCAAGTCTGACTTTTTTACTACAAAGCCTCTAGTTGTTTTTTCAGTATCCTTTTTCTTAAACATTAATAATCACTTCCCCATTATCCCATAATTCGTTAGCGGTTTTTACAATATGCTCCCCAGTACCTACTTCTGCGGTGAAATCTATATCTGCTATGCCATTTATAGCGTTTACGCTTATTTGTTGATCCTCATACTTAAAGATAACTTCTCCGTTATACGTATCATTATTTACATGCTTTTTAGCTTCAATATCGAAAATGTATACAGAAGCCGTTACTTTACTAGATATGGAATCATACACTAACTTAGTCTTGTTTACTAATTCGTAGTGGGTTCTTATTGTAACGGTTTGATTAGGTGTAACCTTTTCTTCTACTTTTAAGACCTGATTATTCACTATCTCCAACACTTTAAATTCCCCCTTAATCTAACATATAAAAATATGCTCTACCTTGATTTCCCCCTGAGCCAGATGCCGAAACTTTTAAGGAACTTTTAAATCTTAGCATCATTGGAATTACTCGTGTAGGTGAAGACAAGTGATATATATTTCCGCCGTCGATTTGAATTCTTACATCCATCCAGTACACATTAATAAAGCCTTGAAAAAAACCCGAACCTGTTATATCTAATACAGTGTACGTACTATGTTCAGTAGTTACATAACCTGCAATCTGGGCACTATTGTCTTTTAAATGAGCCATTATTTCACCTCTCTATTCAATCTAATCTAAAGAGTAAGCTGTAAATTCACCGCTGTTGCTTGATAACTGATAACTATACACTTCCAATCTAGTGGTAAATCTTATAATTGATAGTGCACCAAGATGATACTCGTCATATCCGTCGATTCTAAAAAATGAGTCTCCATCTATTCTAATCATTATGTCTGCACCTGTATCCTTGTCAATCATAAATGATAACAAATAACCACTTCCAGAAATGTCTAACACTGTTCTATGACCTGTTGAAAATGTCCCACCGCCTACGAATCCATAGGTAGCATTGTGGAAGTCAATTCCGTCAGTTAAGGACCCAGCTACACCGAATATGTCTTTGCCACTTCGTATGTTGTCTGCTATAAGGTCCGTGTCACCGTACACCAACCCACTGCCGTTATGGTAACCAGCAGGTATCGTTTTATTTACCCTTCCAGGAGTGATGTTATAGGCACCTTTATTTGGCATAGTACCAGTAATTTCTCCTGCATCCACAGTAGCTGTTTTCCCAGAGAGAAGGTCGGATGCTGTAGCGTTACCACTTGCACCTTCACCCTGTACGATAAAATTTGTTCCACTATACCTAATCGTATAAATACTACCTGCTAATAATTTCCCCGAAGTCATTGCGTTGCCTTTTGAATCTACAATCGACTTAGTTCCTAAACCATTAATATTAATTGTAGCAGCCCCTGTATTACTAATATTAATTTTTACAGCAAGCGCAGTGCCTTCTACATAACTTGTTAAGGCTGGATTAAGTGTAACTGCATATGTATTTGCAGTTCCTGTAGCTGCTGCATAGGGTATTTGTAACACATAATCAGCCAAATGCGAATCAAGATTTGTTTGCACAGTATCAGCTTTTTCTTGTGCTCCTGCTGGTGTCTCAGCTCCAATACTTTCTGGCGTTACAGGATCACTGCCATCGCTTGCGTGAGATGCTGCATGTGCATTTGGTGGATCTGTGTCTTTTTTATACTGCAGATGTGGGTCTGCTGCTGCTTCGTGAGCGTCCAAGTTTGCTTTTGCTTCATCGTACTGGGATTCCAATTTGTTCATATTAGTAGCTGAAAGAGGTGTGCCTTCCTCTGTGACCGTTCCTGGTACAGGAGCTAATGTAACAGTTCCATCACCATTGTCGACTAAAGTATATCTATTAGGATGTTCTACGTTTCTATCTTTCCAGTTTGTTTTTGTATATGCCATTAATAGTTCACCTCTTTTACTTCAATTTCAAAAGATATTGTCAAAGACTGAGTATTATCCTTGGTAATATTCGCTGCATCGGATGCAAATAATTCTCCTGTTCCTGGGGTTGATGTTGCCCCGTTGCAGAAAATACCTAATTCAGTTAATGTTCCAGTTGCCTCGTTTTCATCAAGATACAATTCTTTGATGATTGTATAACCATCTATAAACGTATCACTAGGTGCTTTTCTTAATAACTCAGAGGTTAATTGTGTTCCTGTGCTGTCAGGAGCCGTTCCAGTTCCAATTGCAATCATGGATAAATCGCTATTTAACAAGTCAATCGTTCTATTTAATCCTAAAAGATTAAGCATTTCTATCACTCCTCCTTAAATAAAAGAACCAAGGGAACAAGTTGCAACATAGATTGGGTTTACATCCCCTGCAATTCGATATTGATGAACTTTAGCAGATATATTCACTTTAATCCCTAGCGTTGAATATATTTTTGCGATTCGTGTTACTGTTCTATCGCTGTCTGCTTCTTCCTGTTCAAGTGCAGCTACACGTCCAAATAGATTTGAAATATCATGAATCCCATCCATTCTAAATCACCTCCTCTGCTTCGATAGAAGCGA